>DAOWER010000195.1 GCA_030638405.1 Candidatus Eiseniibacteriota bacterium
CGAGCGAGCCGACCACGGCGAAGCCCGCCCCGGGGCCGACGTAGGCCTGGGCGGTCTGCGGGTACAGGACGGCCGCGGCTAGCGCGGCCGTGATGACTGCAAGTGTCCTGCGATGGCTCGGCATTGGTCTCCTGACACCTCTTCTCGTGCGCGCACTATCTATAATAGACAGAGGCCGCGCTGCTTTCAAGTTCCGGACTGCCCGTTGGGCACGGCCGGGGCCACTGCCGGGCGTGACCGGGCCATTCCCGGGCGTGGCCTTCACTCAGGAATGCGGCAGGCAGACGGCGTCCGCGGGCACCAGAACGCGCCTGATACTGGTTCCCAGGCGGTCGCAGCCCGCGTATAATCGCGCACTCAAGCAAGATGGATGCCCAAAGGGGGAATCGGGTGAGTCAGATAGAGCCAGGACACACGGACGGGTCCCGCCGCGCGCACGAGCCAGAACACACGAACGAGGCGGCGCTCGCGAGCGAGTCGGCACGCCACAGCGGACCTGAAGGCCCGGGAGAGCACGGGAAGCCACTCGTCTCCGAGTCGCTCCTCCTGCTCGCCTCCGCCATCTGGGGGTTCGCGTTCGTGGCGCAGCGGGTCGCGATGGACCACATCGGCCCCTTCACGTTCAACGCTGTGCGGTTCGCCCTCGGAAGCCTGCCGATGCTGCCGCTCATCGCGCTCGCGCGGCGGCGGCGGGCCGACGGCGGGTTCACGGCCTCGGCCACGGGGCGCCCTTCAAACAGGTCCCTGCCCCGAGATGCTTCAACCCGCCCTCCCCTGCGCAGCCTGCTCCTGAGCGGGCTCGCGGCCGGAGCGCTTCTATACGGCGGCGCATCCCTCCAGCAGTTCGGCATCGTCTACACGACCGCGGGCAAGGCCGGGTTCATCACCGGCCTCTACGTGATCATCGTGCCCATCCTCGGGCTCCTCTGGAAGATGCGCCCCAAGGCGACCGCCTGGGCGGGCGCCGCACTGGGGATAGTGGGGCTGTTCCTTCTCAGCGTGACGGAGCAGTTCACCATTGGGCTCGGTGATTCGCTCGTCCTCGCCGGCGCGTTCTTCTGGGCCGGCCACGTGATCCTCGTCGGATCGCTCATCAAACGGATCGATGTCGGCACCCTCGCGTTCCTGCAGTTCACCACCTGCGCCGTCCTGAGCTTCCTCACCGCCCTCGCGGTCGAGGACATCCGCATGGACGGCATCATCGCCGCGGCGGGACCGATCCTCTACGGCGGGCTCATCTCAGTCGGCATCGCCTACACGCTCCAACTCATTGGACAGCGTAGAACGCCCCCGGCGCACGCGGCCATCATCCTGGGGCTCGAGGCGGTCTTCGCGGCCGTTGGCGGGTGGGCCGTTCTGGACGAGACGCTCTCTTCCAGGGCTCTCGTGGGCTGTGCGCTCATGCTCGCCGGCGTCATCGTCTCGCAGCTCAGGCTGCAGAGAAGACCCCGCGCAGGCTGAACACGGCACCCCCGGCGGTCGTCCAATACACCGGCGAACGCGCTCGCGGGCGGGCCTCCTCCCCTCCCCGGTTGACAGAACCCGTCCGCGCCGGTACGCTCTATTAGTATCAGTGAAGCACAGGCATCCTTCAATCGTGATCCGGACCGCGGCGCGATCCGGAGAGAGGAGACATCCATGAGACGGCACCTGGGAATCACCTGGGCCACCTGCATCCTGCTGGCACTCACGCTCGTGCTCACCGTCACTCTGACCTGGACGGCCTTCGCCCAGACCGGCGGCTCCCCCGGCGCGAGTGCTCCGCCGACGGTCGCCGCTACCTCCGAGCAGCCCGAGGAGGGCAAGCCCGCGGAAGAACCCGAGACGCCCGACGAGCCCGGCCCCTACAACATCCTGGACGAGGTGGACAACGACACGTTCCTCTCGCTCCTGGGCTGGACCTCGAAGTACCGGATCGGCCTTGACGTCCAGGACGGCGACTGGGTCAAGTACGAGTCGGTCGGTGACGGTCCCAAGCACACCCTCGAGATCCGCGTCTCGAAGACGGAAGCGCGCGAGATGTGGCTGGTCGAGACGCGGACGGAGGCGGGCAGCGCGAGCAGCACCGAACTCCACGCGCTCTTCTCGGCGGGCAAGCCGAAGTTCCTCCAGGCCTTCCGCATCAACGAAGACGGAACCCGCGAAGACATCACTCCGCTCGACGACATGCGTTCGGGCGAGCTCTTCCTCGCGGCCAGAGAGACCGCCTTCGATGCGCTCGGCGGCAATCGGGATGAGATAAGGGTCGTCGACTGCGGAGATGTGCAGGAGATCGAGGGGCCGTTCGGAACGTTGATGTGCAGGTGCGTCGAGGTGCGGCTCGCGGAAGACGTCGACCCCATCTCGTTCGCCAGGAAGAGACGCTGGCTTCCCGAGGGAACCCTCATCTGGCTGAGTGAGGACGTGCCAAGGCTCATGCCGATGTCGGGAGTGGCTCTGCCGGCTCTCCTTTCCCCCGATGACATGATGTCGGTGCGCGGCGGGATGGTGCGCTCGCCCTACCACGTGCTCGTCGACTACAAGGGCCGGGACTAGTGACGGTCTCCGGAGACCCTGACGCGGCCCGCGCGGGAACGGCTCGCGCGGGAGCGCCGGACTCGAGGCCCAGCCTGGTCGTGATGGCCGCCGGGATCGGCAGCCGCTACGGCGGGCTCAAGCAGGTGGACCCGGTCGGCCCGTCCGGCGAGATCATCCTGGACTACTCGGTATACGACGCGATCCGGGCCGGCTTCGGCAGGGTCGTCTTCGTCATACGCCGTGAGATCGAGTCGGACTTCCGCGATACCATCGGCCGGAACGTCGACCCCCACATCGAGACGGCCTACGCCTTCCAGGAACTGAGCGCACTCCCCCATGGCTTCACGGTTCCGCCCGAAAGGAAGAAGCCGTGGGGCACCGCGCACGCGGTGCTCTGCGCGCGCGACGAGGTCCCCGGCGCCTTCGCGGCGATCAACGCCGACGATTTCTACGGCCCGGGCGCGTTCGCGGCCATAAGCGAACACCTGGAGGGAGTCGGCGTTGCCGAGACGGACGCCGACGTGGACGCTCCAGCCGAGTACTCGATGGCCGGCTACCGTCTCAGGAACACGCTCAGCGAGCACGGGCACGTGTCGCGGGGCGTCTGCGAGGTGACGGCGGACGGCTTCCTCGCGGGGATAGTCGAGCGCGAGACCATCACGCTGTTCCCCGACGGTGTGATGTACGAGGGACCCGACGGCGGCTGGACACCCATCCCCGCCGACAGCACGGTGTCGATGAACATCTGGGGGTTCGGCGCGGGCTTCTTCGAGCGCCTCGATGCGGCGTTCCATGAGTTCCTGCGCCGCAACGTCGACACGCCCGGAGCCGAGTGCTACCTTCCCGCTGTCGTGAACGACCTCATCGACGAAGGTCGCGCGCGCGTCCGCGTGCTTCCGACCGACGAACGCTGGTTCGGCATCACGTACCGAGAGGACATGCCGACGGCGAGGACCGCGATCCGGCAGCGCATCGACGGTGGCGTCTACCCGGAGCAGCTCTGGGGCTGAGCGGTCGCGCGGGACCGACGCTCACCCCGCAGGAGATGTCAGTCGTGACGGGCACGTGCTTCAACATCCAACGCTACTCCGTGCACGACGGTCCCGGCATCCGGACCACCGTCTTCCTGAAGGGCTGCCCACTCTCCTGCACCTGGTGCCACAACCCCGAGGGCATGTCCCGCGAGCTGGAGCTCATCGTTGTTCAGGACCGCTGCGTGGGCTGCGGCGCCTGCGTCGAGGTCTGCCCGAACCCTCCGGTCGTCGACCCGGGTGGACGCTCGGTCACCGACCGCCGGTCCTGCCTCCGCTGCGGCAGCTGCGTCGACGTGTGTGTCGCGGGAGCGCGCCGACTGGTCGGGCAGCCGATGACCGTCGAGGAACTCCTCGCCGAGATCGAGCGCGACCGCGCGTTCTACGAGGAGTCGGGCGGCGGTGTCACGTTCTCGGGCGGCGAACCGTTCGAGCAGCACGAGTTCCTTCTCGCCTGCCTCAGAGTCTGCCGAGAGCGAGGCCTCCACACGGCGGTCGACACCAGCGGCTACGCGCCGCGCGACGTCATCCTCGAGGCGGCGACCCTCACGGATCTCTTCCTCTATGACCTGAAGCTGCTCGACGAAGCGAGACACCGGGAACTCGTCGGCGTGCCGCTCGCCCCCGTGCTGGAAAATCTCCACGCTCTGGATGAGGCCGGCGCCGAGATATGGATACGTTTTCCACTCATCCCGGGCGTCACCGACAGCATGGACAACGTCAATGCACTGGGAAGGAAAGTCGCATCACTGAGGACGCGCCGCGTTCACCTTCTTCCCTTCCACCGGACGGCGGCGGACAAGTATGCTCGCATCGAGCGCGCGTGGGAGCACGCCGGTCTCGAGGACGTAGCGGAAGACAGGGTGAAGGAAGCGGCGGAAGCGCTCGGCGCGATGGGACTCGATGTCAGAATCGGCGGCTGACCGGGAAAGAGCGGCGACCACAGGGAGCGGACAGGGACTTGACCGAACGCGTACGGCTTCTCAGGGAAAGATCGGCGGGCGCTGAGCCATCGATCAACGCTGAGCGCGCCCGGCTCATCACCGGGTTCTATCGTGAAAACGACGGCGCGCACGCGACGCCGGTGATGCGCGCGCTCGCGTTCAGGCACCTATGCGAGAACAAGACCATCTTCATCGACCCCGACGACCTCATCGTCGGCGAGCGCGGACCGGAGCCCAAGGCGACCCCCACGTACCCGGAGCTCACCTGCCATAGCATCGAAGATCTCCGAATACTGGACAGCCGCGAGAAGACGAGCTACGCGGTGGCGGACGACGTCATCGAGACCTACGAGCGCGAGATCATACCGTTCTGGAAGGGCCGCTCACTCCGGGACCGGATGTTCGGGCTCCTGCCGGAGCACTGGAAGGACGCCTATGACGCCGGCATCTTCACCGAGTTCATGGAGCAGCGCGCGCCGGGCCACACCGTCGCGGACGGCAAGCTCTACGAGACGGGTATGCTGGACTTCAAGGCCGACATTGCGACGGCGCTCCAGCGGCTCGGGCCGGAGCAGGGGGACGCACCCGAGCGGCTGGGGAAGGAACAGCCGGACGCGCCCGAGCAGGCGGACGCGACCGAGCAGGCACAGAGCGACGCCAGGAACCCGCTCGGCCTCTCCCCGCGCGAACTGCGGGAGCACCGGTGCGAGCAGCTCAGGGCGATGGACATCGTCGCGGACGCGGTCATCGTGTTCGCGGAACGCCACGCGACCCTCGCGGCCGAGATGGCTGCGAACGAGAGCGACGCGGGCCGGCGTGACGGCCTGAAGCTCGTGTCCGAGACGTGCGCCCGGGTGCCCGCACACGCTCCCCGGAGCTTCCACGAGGCGCTCCAGACGTACTGGTTCTGCCACCTCGCTGTCATCACGGAGCTGAACGGCTGGGACGCCTTCAACCCCGGGCACCTCGACCAGCACCTTCAGCCGTTCTACGAGAGGGGCCTGGCCGACGGCAGCCTGACGCGCGAGCGCGCGAAGGAACTGCTCGAGTGCTTCTTCATCAAGTTCAACAACCACCTCGCTCCCCCGAAGGTCGGTGTGACCGCAGCGGAGAGCGGGACATACACGGACTTCGCGAACATCAACATCGGGGGTCTGAAGCGGGACGGCTCGGACGGCACGAGCGACGTGTCGTTCCTCATCCTCGAGGTCGTCGACGAGCTCCACACGCTCCAGCCGAGTCAGAACGTGCAGGTCTCCCGGAAGATGCCGGATGAGTTCCTGCGCGAGGCGTGCCGCGTCGTCCGAAAGGGCTACGGCTACCCGTCGGTCTTCAACGCGGACATGGTAGTAGAGGAACTCCTGCGGCAGGGCAAGACCGTCGAGGACGCCCGCGAGGGCGGTACAAGCGGATGCGTCGAGACCGGCGCCTTCGGGAAGGAAGCGTACATCCTCACGGGTTACTTCAACCTGCCGAAGGTGCTGGAACTGGCGCTGAACGACGGCGTCGACCCGCGCACGGGGAAGCGGCTGGGACCCTCGACCGGCGACGCCGCGGGGTTCGAGTCGTTCGACGAACTCGTAGGCGCGTTCGGCACGCAGCTCCATCACTTCCTCGAGATCAAGCTCTGGGGCAACGACATCATTGAGCGGCTCTACGCGGAGGAGATGCCCGCGCCGTTCCTCTCGCTCATCACGAGTGACTGCATCGCTCACGGGCTCGACTACAACGAGGGCGGGGCACGCTACAACACGTCGTACATCCAAGGCGTCGGCATCGGCACCATCACGGACTCGCTGGCGGCCGTACGCAACCATGTCTTCCAGTACGGGGCTGTCGCGATGGGCGAACTGACGGACGCCCTGTCTCGCAACTTCGAGGGCGCCGAGCACCTGCGTGCCCTCCTGCTCAACCGCTCACCCAAGTGGGGCAACGACGACGACCAGGCGGACGAGCTCATGAAGGTCGTCTTCGACGCGTTCTTCCGGGCGGTGGACGGGCGGCCCAACGTGCGCGGCGGCGAGTACCACATCGACATGCTGCCGACGACTTGCCACATCTACTTCGGCTCGGTGACCGGCGCGACAGCGGACGGCCGGAGAGCCGGGGCGCCGCTCTCGGAGGGCATCTCCCCCGTTCAGGGCGCCGACAGGAAGGGCCCGACGGCCGTGCTCAGATCGGCGGGCAAGATGGACCAAGTGAGAACCGGCGGGACTCTGCTCAACATGAAGTTCTCTCCGGAAGCACTCTCCGAGGAGAGGGACCTCGACAATCTCGCAGGGCTCATCAGGGGGTATTTCCGGCTGGGCGGGCACCACATGCAGTTCAACGTGGTGAGTGCTGCGACGCTCCGCGACGCGCAGGCGCACCCCGAGTCGCACCGCGACCTGCTCGTCCGCGTCGCGGGCTACAGCGACTACTTCTGCGACATCTCGAGGGAGCTGCAGGATGAGATCATCTCGAGGACGGAGCAGGGCGACACGGTCTAGACGTCGGCCGGCCCCGCGCACGGCGCCATCACCCCGCGTCGCCGAGCCGCGCCCCCACTCCGCACGACCGATCTACACCACTGCCCTACACCACCGCCCCACCCCGCCGCGGCCGCGACGGGTACTCCACCCCTGACACACCGAGGTGCTTGAGCTTCTCTTCAGTAGACAGGAACTCGCGGTAGGTCCGGCAGCGCTGCATCAGCTCGCCGTGGGAGCCTGCGTCGACGAGCTTGCCGTCGTCCATCACCAGGATGGTGTCGGCCCGCCGGATGGTCGCGAGCCTGTGGGAGACCACGAAGCAGATGCCCTCACTGAATTCCTTGTCGAGGCGGGTCCAGAAACGGTCCTCGTTCTGAGCGTCGAGCGCGGCCGTGCAGTCGTCGAACAGGAGCACCTGCGGGCGACCGGCGAGCGCGCGGGCGATCGCGACGCGCTGCTTCTGACCGCCCGAAACGAGCCCACCCTTCTGCCCCACGACCGTGCCTATCCCTCCAGGCAAGGTCACGAGGTCGGCGTCCATCTGGGCGACCGACAGGCAGTAGCGCGCCCACGACTCGGCGACGCGGCGCTCGGCTTCCGTCGAGGGTGACGTGTCGTCCGGGTCGACTGCTCCGCGGTCAGGGGCGTCGGGCGGGATGATGTTCACGAACCAGTCCGCGTTGTACACCTCCTCCGGCGGGCGGCGCCCGAAGATGACGTTGTCCTCGATCGACTGCGAGAAGAGCAGGGCCTCCTGCGGGACATACCCGATGGTGCGCCTGTAGGAATCCCAGTCCCACTCGGTCAGCGGCTCACCGTTCACGAGGATGCGGCCCTCCTGCGGCACCAGAATGCCGGCGATGAGTTTGAGAACCGACGACTTCCCGCTCGCGACGGGGCCGACCACCGCCACACGCTTCCCGAGCGGCACCGTGAAGTCGACCTTGTCCACGTTCTTTCTGGACCCGTCGTACGAGAACGAAACATTCTCGAACGAAAGCTCCCTGATCTCCTCCAGTTTCTTCCCTGTGGGACGGGTCTCTGTAACGGGATAGCCGCGTATCTCCTCGACGCGGTCGACCGACACGAACGCCTGCTGTCCCGTCATGAAGAGGAACGGCACGTCCATCATCGGGCCGGTCAGCATGTCGAGGTAGACGTAGAACGCGAAGATGGTCCCGATGGTCAGCTCACCGCGTATGACCAGGAAGCCTCCGTAGGCGATGACGACCATCTGGCCGAGGCGGCTCGCGAACGTGTCGAGCGAGAACATGATGACCTGGAGTCTGACCAGGCCGAGGAGCACGCGAATGCGCTCCTTGAGTATCGCTGCGAGCTTCCGCTCCTGCGCATCCTCCGCGCTGAACGCCTTGACGATCCGGACGCCGGAGAAGGCCGCCTCGAGGAGGTTGTTCGTCTGCGAGACGCTCTGCTGCGACGCCTCCATGTAGTAGCGCATCTTGTGGCGGAGGCTGTAGAAGATCCACATCATGATGGGCATCGGGATCACCGAGACGAGCGTGAGCTTCCAGCTCATCATGAACATCGCGCCCAGGCAGAACAGGAGCTTCGAGCTGGACTCGATGGCGCGGAAGATCCCCGAGCACGCGAACCACGCGATCTTCGGGAACTCGGCGATATCGTCGGTCAAACGCGTGACGACGTCGCCGGTCCTGAACCGGTTGTTGAAGTGGTAGTCCTTGTCCATCAGCTCGCCGAAGACGTCGTCGCGGACGTCGCGTTCGAGCCGCGCGTTCATCATGGCGCGCGTGGCCGGGTAGAGCCGTGAGACGAAGTACCCCACCAGGATCAGCGTGAGGATCGTCATCACCTGGCTGATGTCGGTCTCCGCGTCGCCCGCCTCGAGCATCTCGGACACGCGGTCGATGACCATGCGGAAGACGAGCGGATACGCGACCGCCACGGCCGTCGAGACAAGCGTGAAGAACGCCAGGAACACGAGGATGTGCTTGTGCGGCTGCCAGTAGCGCCACAGCCACCGCACGTGCTCCTTGAACGAGAGCTTCGGCGCGCGCTCTTCGCCGGACTCCAGCTCTTCGCCCTCCGGGGCCGCCGCGTCGTGGCCGTCCCCGCCCCGGGCAGCCGTGTCGCGCCCGTCCTCGCGGTCCAGCTCGTCCCGCTCTATGTCGCGCTCGCGCTCGCTCACGCTGCCTCCTGCGCCGCGAACTGAAGGTCGAAGAGATCACGATAGACGCCGCCGGCGCCGTAGAGCTCGTCGTGCGAACCCTCCTCCACCAGCCGGCCCTCGTGCATGACGAGGATCCGGTCCACCGTCTTGATGGTCGAGAGCCTGTGCGCGACGATCAGCGACGTGCGCCCCTCCAGCAGATGGTCCAGCGAGTCCTGCAGCCTGCGCTCGGTCGCGGGGTCGACCGATGACGTCGCCTCGTCGAGGATCAGGATGTCCGGATCGTTCACGATGGCACGCGCGAAGCACAGGAGCTGCCGCTCCCCCATCGAGAGGTTCGAGCCACCCTCCGAGAGCACGGTCGCGTACCCCTCCGGCAGACGCTGGACCATGGTCTCCGCCTGCACCACGCGCAGCGCGCGGTCCATCGCCTCGCGCGGGATGTCGTCGCGGAGAACTCTCAGGTTGTCCTCGAGCGACCCCGGGAAGAGGTGGATGTCCTGAAGCACGAGTCCGATTCTTTTTCTCCACTCTTTCTGCTGGTAGCGGCGGATGTCGTGGCCGTCGATGGTGATCCTGCCGTCGGTCGGCTCGTAGAAACGGAGCAGCAGGCTCGTGATCGTCGTCTTGCCGCCGCCCGACAACCCGACGAGCGCCACCTTCTGCCCCTTCGGAACGGTGAAGCTCACGCCGTCCAGCGCCTTCGCGCCCCCGTCGTACTCGAAGGTCACGTTCTCGAACGCCATGGAGTCCCACTCGTGTGGGATGTCGCTGACCGCGTCGGGACGGTCCGCCGTGCGCGACGCGGTGTCGAGAATGCCGAACACCCTGTCGGCGGAGGCGAACGCGCGCTGCAGGAAGTTGAGCTGCTCAGAGAAGATGACCAGCGGGAAGAACAGCCTGCGCGTGTACTCGATGAAGAGAACGAGCGTGCCGACGGTCATGGCGACACCGAAGACGCTGCGCGCTCCGATCCAGATGATGACCATGACGGCCGCGATCTCGGCTGAAGCGAACGCGCCCCAGAACGCGTACTGCCGGAAGTAGACCCGTATCTCCGTCGAGTACTTGTCCTTGTTGAGCTTCGCGAGGTCCATCTGGGCCTTCTCGGTATAGCCGAAGATCTGGAGCACCGGGATGCCCTGGACGTACTCCGCAAGGAACGTCGAGATGCGCGCGTAGAGCTTCCGCACGGTGTGGAACGCGCGCCGGATGTACTTCAGGAAGAAGTAGGTCCCGATCACGATGGGCGACATCAGCACGACGATCGATAGCGTCACCTTGACGTCAACGGCCAGCATGACGCCTAGCGTGCCCGCGAGGAGCACGACGTTCCGGAAGAGCGCAATGGAGAAGTCGGAGAAGAGACTGCGCAAGCGCTCGACGTCCGCCTCGACCCGGGCCATCAGCTTGCCCGGAGGGTTCCTGTCGAAGTAGGCGAGCGAGAGCCCCATGAGGTGACTGAACACCTGTTCGCGCAGCTCGGTTATGATCTCGAGGCCGACGCGCGAGACCATTATCACCTGGATGTAGGCGACCCACATGCCCACCGCGTACAGGGCGGCGTACATGAGGCCTCGGACGAGGACTCCGGTCCCATCCCGCGCCGGGATGTCCGTGTCGAGCACGTGCCGTATGATGAGCGGCCCGCCCAGCTCGGCCGCGACCGTGACGAAGAGCAGCAGCAGGGCCCCCACGAGCGTTCGCCTGTGGGGCCTGAAAAGCGGCAGGATGCGCCGGAGCATCGAACGGAGCGGGATGTTCCGTACGTGCTGCTCGTCCTCTTCAATCTCTTCGTCGTGCCACCACATGGCTTCCGGCCTCTTGCAGCGTGAGATGAACGCGGCGGGATTCCACTGTTGGACCCGGCCGCCGGCGTCGGAGTTGTCTCACTTGTGCGTGTAATGCGAAAGTGGCGCGCCCTCGGCGTGCCATGTAGATTGTAGCGGTTGGGACAGAGTGATGCAAAGGAATAGGGGCTTCTGCGCCGTCGCGGCGCCGGCGGACGGGGCCTCGCGGCTCCGGCGGCCTCCCGTCCGGGCGGACGGAAGGCCGCCGGCAGTCCTATCCGGTCACCTTCCTCACGTTGTCGTCCGGCACGCGGTCGATGAGCAGGTGCCTCGGGTCGATACCAGCCCTGACCGGCCGCGCGTCGACCACCAGCTCGATCTCGTGCGTGCCGCCGGTGAACCTGTGCTTGTCGAGGTAGAGGAAGGTCTGCTCCCCGTCCGCGTCCTCTTCCCCGTAGACACCGATCTCGATCCAGTCGTCCTGCGGTACGCCGGTCTCGACCCCGCGCCCGTCCGCCCGCATCTTCCTCGACTGAATGGTCATGGTCACGCGATACGTGCCGTCCCCGAGGTCTTCGAGCTTCGCTTCCTCGGCCCGGTTGTCGTAGAGCGTGATGTTCTCGATCATGTCTTCGATGAGGTAATCGTACTCATCGGGCGTCGCCTCGCGGAGCGTCTCGACCAGGTCGAGCGCGCTCGGATACGGCGGCCCCACGTAGCGATTCCGCTCGATGAAATCCCTGAGCGCCGCGTTCATCCGCTCCTCGCCGATGTAGTCGCGAAGCGCGTACGTCACGAGGCTGCCCTTCTGGTAGTAGACGTAGCTCTCCTCTCCGGCGAGCATGAGCGGGGGCTCCTCCTTGCGCTCCTGGGACCTCCCCCGCAGGTAGCGGTCCAGCTCGTACGAGAGGAACTTCTCCATCTGCTCGCGCCCGTAGTCCTGTTCCATCACCATGAGCGCCGAGTACTGCGCGAAGCTCTCCTCCATGAACATGGCGCCTTTCACCCACGCCGCGCAGACCTGGTGACCCCACCACTGGTGCGCCATCTCGTGCGCCGTGATGTAGTAGACCATGTCGAGGTTGTCCTCGTCGCGCAGGTCGTTCACGAAGTGCGCGCCCTCGGAGTACGGAATGATGGTCGAGAACGACTGCGCGAACCGCTCGTAGCGCGGGAACTCGACGATGCTGACCTGGCGGTGCTGGTACGGCCCGTAGGCCTCCGTGTAGTACTCGAGCGATTTCCTGACCGACTCGATCATGCGGTCTACGTTCCACGTGTGCTTCGGGTGGTGGTAAATGGCAATCTCGACATCGTTCCACCGGTCCCGCGTGACCGCGTAGCGCCCGGACATGAACGGGTAGAAGTGAAGCGTCGGCTCGTTCATCACGTAGTGGAAGTACCTCCGACCGTCCTCCTCCCACTCATCCTGCAGATAGCCGACGGTCAGCGCGGTCTGGTCCGCGCTCGTCGACAGCGTGGCCTCGAAGGTCACCCAGTCGGCGTCCGGCGTCAGAGTATGACTCAGGCCCACTGGATCGTCGGGCGACCGCCAGCCCTCCCGAGGTGGAAGGTCGTGCTTCTTGCGCTCGTGCTCGTCCGTGAGCTCGGTGTCGGAGACATAGCCGATGTGCGGGACCACGTGGTTGGCTGTGAGAAACGTGCCGTTCTCCACCACGCGCGTGTTCGTATAGCCGTTCATGAACCCCGGATTCGTGATGGACGCGTCGTAGACGAGCGCCAGCTCCTGCCCGGGTTCGAGCGGCTCCGGAAGCGAGTAGATGAGGTAGCCCAGCTCTTCGTCGTGGAGCTTGAGCGCGTCGCCCGGGAGCTTGCGCTCCGTGAGCTTGAGGTTGTTCCTAGGGAACAGCTGGAGCTCCGTCAGCTTGAGGTTCTCGTTCGGCAGCAGATGGAGTTCCTCGATGACCTCGTCCGTCCGATTGACGAGCGTGATGTCCCCGTGAAGCTCTACCCTGCGCTCCTCCGGATGGAAGTCGATCGCCAGCTTGACGTCAGCGACCCGCGGCTGCGCGATCCCATCGTACTGCTTGTAGCGCTGCTCGTAGAGCGCGGCCATGCGGCTCTCGCGCTTCGAGTCGGTGTACTGGTTCAGGACGTTCGTGTTGTAGAAGATCCACCCGCCGGTGGCGACCGCGGCCAGCACGACGGTCACGAGCGTGGCCACGCGCAGAGCGGTCCTTCGCCTCATGGCCTCGCGCCACCGCATCATCCCGCGCACGTCGGTGCCGCGCACCCAGAAGAAGATGGACAGAACGACCAGAATGCCCGCCACCAGAACCCAGTAGAGGTTGAACCAGAAGAGCGGCTTGACGTAGTGCCCGTAGCCGTTCATGTCAGAGTAGACGGTCGTCGGCATCTCGGCGAACATCACGAGGTTGTGCTCGAGACCGATGGTGTAGGCCACTTCCTGGACGATGAAGAAGACGATCAAGATGCCCCAGCCCACGAGCTTGTTGTTCGTGAAGACCTGCATGGACAAAGCCAGTGCCGCCATCGCGAACATCATGGGCATCTGGAGCAGGAGCACCCAGCGGAAGTAGAGCCCCAGCTCGAAGTTGAAGTACCCGTTGGACGCCTGGTAGATAATCGTCGTCAGCACCGCCGCCGTGAGCGCCAGCACCTGAACGACGAGGAGGGCGGTCATCTTGGAGGCGACGGGCAGCCAGTCCGGCACCGGCAGCACGCCGTGAATCTCGTGCATCGCCGCCTTGCGCTCGCGCCACACGACCTGCGCGGCGTAGACCAGCAGGAAGATGAAGAGGAACAGGGAGAAGCTGCCCTCCATGTTTGAGATCATAATGCGCGTCAGGGGATAGCTACCGGTCCCGCCGAAGTCACCGAAGAGGGTGCCGGCGAGGTTGAAGAGCCCGAAGCAGATAATGACGATGAACGGTACGCTCCTGACGATCCCGACGATCTCCGCGCGCGTCTGGTGGGCC
The DNA here is from genome assembly GCA_030638405.1 of Candidatus Eiseniibacteriota bacterium. Classification (GTDB taxonomy): domain Bacteria; phylum Joyebacterota; class Joyebacteria; order Joyebacterales; family Joyebacteraceae; genus JALGZG01. The sequence goes on from DAOWER010000195.1 coordinate 13,863, forward strand.
AGCTGCGCGAACCTGGCGCGCGTCGTGAAACTCAGCGTTGCGGCGGGAAGCGGCTGCGAGGGCGCCGCCACTGGTGTCGTCCGTCCGCTCTTCACGGCGACGGGCTTCCTGCGCCGCGATACCTTCTCTCCCACCGTCATCTGGAACCGCGCCCGCGCGAACACCAGGATGCCGGCGCCGAGCCCCGTCCACATGAGCCTGTTCGCAATGAACCTGCCGGTCAGAGGAGGAAGCAGGGTGTTCTTCTCGACGACCGTCCAGTAGCGCGTCGCCAGGTCGAGCGTCGTCTTGCCGAACGGGTCCATGAGGGACGCCAGCAGTGTCGTATTGAGGTCGCCCGCCATGGCCTGCGACACGCCCCACAGCGTCAGGAACCCGATCATGGCAACGTAGCTGAAGAGCACCTTCCGCGTCAGAGTGGCGAACGCGAAGAGGAGCGCGCCGGCGAAGAAGAGGTTCGGAATGACGAACACAACCACCGCGTAGAGGTACGGCACGGGGTTGAAGGGAACGATGCGCTCCGGGTCGAGCC
>DAOWER010000182.1 GCA_030638405.1 Candidatus Eiseniibacteriota bacterium
AGCATCGGCGAGTCGGACATAAGTCCCATACCGCCTATGTCAAGACCGATGAGAGATGAGATCTGCATCATGCCGCTTCGCGCCTCCGACTCCTGAGGAGGCAGGAACGTCGACCGGCCGGCGTACCAGTTGGGCATGAGAAGGCTGATACCGACCGAGAGGATCGCCGCCGCTATGACAACGCTGTAGATCACCTTGCGCCAGGCAAGACCGGCCTGGAGAATCGTGCGCTCACTGCCCTTGCTTTCTTCCACTCGGCACTCCCGACTGGGTGACGGTCGCTACTTGGTGGCCTGGTCGATGAGAAGGTAGGCGGTGGCGATCGAGGCCGCGAACACCGCCACCTCCCGGAGCATGCGCCAGACGGCGCCCTCGCGCCGCTCGGGCACCCAGACCTCGTCGCCCGGCTCGAGCGAACCCGCGTCCCCCGCGGGGACCCACTCGCCGCTCCCGGAGCAAATCACCTTAACGGCGTTCCTGCGCGCTCCGGACTCGAAGCCCCCGGCTGACTTCACGTAGAAGGAGTAGCGCTCTCCCGGAACGTGTGGGACGCGGCCGGGGCTGGCGACGTGGCCGCCGACGTTCACGGTGAGTGATATCCTCGGCACGATGATCGTGTCGCCGTTCAGAAGGAGAACGTCGTGGGTGATGTCGCCCGACAGCGCCCTGCCGAAATCGGCAACGACCATGCCGGGCTCGTCTCGCATTCTGGATTTCCAGTAGGCGAGCTCGGTCTCGCCCATATCGTCGACGGACATCGAGTCCAGGCGTTTGAACTCGCGGTCGGGGTCGTCTTCGATAACGGACCGGACGATCCTCGCGTCGCGCAGGGACGCCCGGTCGGTGGGGCCGCCGGCGAGGCTCAGAATGTCGGAGAGCCGGTCGGCGCCCTCGTTGATGCCGTACGGCCCGGGATGCAGGACCTCTCCCTCTACCAGCACGCTCCTGGCCTCGCGCCACTCGTGCTCCGCCCGAACGTAGACCTGGTCGCCGTCCGCAAGCCTGAGGCCGAGCAACGAGGCGTCGGCCATATCGACGGCCACCGCCCTGGTCGTCCTGCTGTCGACGAAGCGGTGCAGGAAGACGGTGTCACGAACGGCCCCGCGCGCGAACCCGCCGGCGATCTCGAGGAGCGACGCGAGCGTGTCATCCGGACCGAGCTCGTAGCTGCCCGGCCAGGCCACAGCGCCGTCGATGCGGACGTACGACACCGCCTGCGGGACGAAGACGACGTCGCCGTCCAGAATGGGCGGGTTGGCGAGCATGTCGCCGACGTTCCGGTAGCGGATGAGGTCGACGAGCGCCTCCTCACCGTCAGCCCGCCTTATGCTGATGTTCCGCGTGCTCGCGCCCTCGCCCAGCCCGCCGGCGCGCTCGATCATCTCTCCAGCCAGGTCGAGAGCCGTGCCGGTGTACTCGCCCGGTGCGACCACGTTGCCCAGGACACTGATGCGAACGGTCCTGAGTCCCGAGAGCGAAACGCTGATCTCCACGTTGCGGTAGATCTCCCCGAAAGTCCTGATGATCTCGCGCTTGGCCTCGAAGAGGGCCATGCCCCCGACTGAGATGGGCGCGACCCCCGGCAGGATCAGCTCCCCTTCCGGGGTGATGGTCGCCGTATGGGTCACCGTGCTCTTCCCCCAGAGCACTATGGACAGGCGGTCCCCGGGTCCCGTGACATACTGCCGATCGTCCACCGGACCTCGCAGGGCGAGCGCTCCGGCGTCCGTCACGGCGGCCCCGGGCCTAAGCGTGGTCCCGGGCTCGCGGGCGGTGGGGTATCCCGCGAGGTCGGTCTGCTCCACGGCCGCCGCCGGCAGCACGGCACACAAGGCCGTGAGGGCAACGATGAGGACGGTGATTCGGGATAGAGGCATTTCGTCAGTCCAATCAGGTTCCTGAGGACGCGACCGGGGCATCCATCCCGGCCGCGCGGATGATTATTGTCTCAGGGCGCGCGGGTGTCAAGGCGCTTCACGGGAAGCGGCCCGCTGACCGCGGTCAAGCGTGTGTAAAGAGAATCGCGCCCGCGCATCAACCTTCGTCCAGTGCCCAGTCGTAGGGAATGTCGTTGTCGTGCGGGTCCACACGGAACTCGTCCGGCTCGTCGTAACGGTACGGCTCGGTCGGGCAGTTGACGAGGTACCCGGGCTCGTTTCCGACGGCCTTCATGCCGTGAAGGACACCGGGAGGTATGGTGATCAGAAGCGGATTGAGCTCGCCCATGGTGAACTCGTTGACCTCACCGTGCGTGGGCGAATCGGGCCTGCCATCGTACAGCACGACCTTCATCATGCCCTTGACGATGGTGAAGTAGTCGGTCTGCACCTTGTGGTAGTGCCACCCCTTGACGATGCCCGGGTAGCCGACGGACAGGTAGACTTGCCCGAACTTGTCAAAGATGTCGTCGTCCGCACGCAGCATCTCCATCAGGTAGCCGCGCTCGTCCGGTATTAGCCTGAGTTCCTTGATGCGGACGCCGTCTATCAGCTTCTTGGCCTTGACGCCTCTGGGAAGACCGCCAGATGCCATTCTCCCCTCCTGGGATTGAGCCCTCCAGCTACAGCGCGCCGCGCCCTACACCAACGTAGCTGAATCCGTGTTTCTTGAGATCCTCGGGGTCGTAGATGTTCCTGCAATCGATAACGACGGGAGAGCGCATGAGTTTCTTCAACCGGTCGAAATCGAGCTGTCTGAACTCGTTCCACTCGGTGACGATGACGAGCGCGTCCGCGCCCTCCGCGACGGCGTAGGCGTCCGCTACGTAGTCGATGAACGACATGAGCTTCCCTGCGTTGTCCATCGCCACCGGATCGAATGCCCGGATGGACGCGCCACGGTCGGAGAGCCCCTCGGCCAGCACGATCGAGGCCGCGCAGCGCATGTCGTCGGTGTTCGGCTTGAAGGCGAGCCCCAGAAGGCCCACGGTCTTGCCGGAAACGTCTCCCCCGACCGCCTCCAGGACTTTGGCCACCATTCGCTCTTTCTGTTCCTGGTTCACGCCGACCGCCGCACCGACGATGCGCGCCTCGGTGCCCGCCTCCTCAGCGATGTGCACCAGCGCCTTTGTGTCCTTCGGGAAGCACGAGCCGCCGTACCCGGCGCCCGCGTGCAGGAACTTGGGCCCGATTCTCTTGTCCAGGCCCATGGCGTACGAGACGACCTGGACGTCGGCCCCGACGTTCTCGCAGACGTTCGCGATCTCGTTGATGAAGGAGATCTTCGTCGCGAGAAACGCGTTGGAGGCGTACTTGATGAGCTCGGCGCTCTCCGGAGCGGTCTCGACGATGGGTGTCCGGTTCAGGTAGAGGGGAGCATATATGCCCCGCATCACCTCCATCGCCCGCTCACTGTCGGCCCCGACCACGACTCTGTCGGGACGCATGAAGTCCTCGACGGCCGACCCCTCACGGAGGAACTCGGGATTGCTCACGACATCGAACTCGATGGGCTCGGCCTGGTTCTCCTCGACGATCTTCCTGAGCCTCCTGGCCGTTCCCACGGGGACAGTGCTCTTCTGGACGATGACGCGGTAGCCGGTCATGTGCTTCCCCACATCCCGTGCGACCGAATCCACCTGAGACAGATCCACGCGCCCTCCCTCACCCTCCGGCGTGCCGACCGCGCACAAGATGACGTCGTTCTCGGCTACCGCCCGGGCGAAATCGGTCGTGAAGCTGAGCCTCCCCTCCCTCACGTTCCTCTCAACGACTTCCGAGAGCCCCGGCTCGTAGAAAGGGATCTCGCCGCGCGCGAGCCGTTCTATCTTCTCTTCGATGCGGTCTACGCAGACGACCTGGTTGCCGAGGTCGGCGAGTCCCGCTCCCCCCACCAATCCCACATACCCCGTTCCTATCACCGCTATCTTGTGCATGAAGGCTGAACTCCTGTCGATGTGGTCGCGTTGGCCGACTGAGCGTCCTCTCCAAGGCAGACGGGACCCGTCGCCCGGTCCTGCTGCGCCAGATGGATGGCGACATCGGCCCTGCCGGCCCGCTCCAGAGCGTCTCGCGCGGTCGCAAGCGCCAGGCCAGGAGTGTTGTTCTCCCTGGACAGATGCGCGAGCACGAGAGTCGACATCGGACAGTCCGCGAGCGAGACGAGTTCCCTCGCCGCCGCCTCATTGGAGAGGTGCCCCTCGTTGCTCATTATGCGCTGCTTCAGGAACCACGGATAGCCGCCGTCCAGCAGCATCCTCTCGTCGTGGTTGAACTCGAGCACCACGCAGTCCGCCCGGCCGATGCGGTGGCGTACCGGGTGGCTGACCACACCAAGGTCGGTGGCCACGGCGACGACCGTGCGGCCGTCGCTCAAGGAGTAGCCGACCGGTTCCGCGCAGTCGTGGCTGACCGCGAACGGTGAGACAAGGAAGTCGCCGATCTCGAAGTCGGTTCCCGCTTCCACGATGGTCCGTCCGGGGCACTTGCCCAGACGTCGGTCGATGGCGGCGTGAGTCCCGGCCGTGGCGCAGGCCGGAACGTCGAACTTCCGCGTGACAGGGCCGAGGCCGCTCACGTGGTCCGAGTGCTCGTGCGTGACCAACACGGCCGAGAGCTGCGCCGTGTCCAGACCCAGCCCTTCCGCCGCCTGCGATATGCGTCTGCCGGAGACACCGGCGTCGATCAGCACCGCGGTCGACCCGCTCGACACCCATATCGCGTTTCCGGAACTCCCGCTGGCGAGCACCGCGACCTTCATGAACCTCCCCCGGTCACATTCGACGAGGACCCGGACTGCGACGGCGCGTGGTAGCGGTCGCTCGGGAGTTCGCGAACGATCCTCTCCTTCCGGTCAGCCAGCCTGAGGGTCGCCATCGCGGTCAGCGCGACCAGGACGACCAGCCAGGCTACCCACCGCCGGATCATCGCGTCCTCCTGAAGAAGCGGCCACCCGAGGCATCGTGGACCGTCGAGTGGCCTATGGAAGCGAGGGAGCAGGCGGCGCTACGCGCGCCCCTCGGGTCCCGTCGGCGCATCGATGTACTGAGAGATGAGCCGCTCGAATCTGCTCTTGTAGATGAGGTCGAACTTGTCCATCAGATCAGGGATGATCTCCTGGGCCTGCCGGCGGACGCGCTGGGCGAGGACCGTGGCCTCCTGACGGTTGAGATGGCCGCCCGTAATTTCCTCACACGCGCTGTCGACCAGCTCCCTCAGCGCAAGGAGTTTCTCCTCCTCCTCGGCCAGAAGTGACTGCATTTCGGTGTCGTCGAACGTGTCGCTCATACGTAGAATCACCCCAGAGAGTTGTCATCGACCAGTTGTTCACGCACTTGAGCAGGATTCTACGGCCCGTGCGCGCTCAGGTCAAGTGCCTTCGGCAAGCGGCTTGACACTCGCTGCCCGCGCGGCGTAGGCTTGTCCCCAGACCCTGATGGTTGCCAGGAAAGCCGGGAGGCCTCGATGCTCAGACTGCTGTCCTTCGTGCTCGCCGTCGTCGCGGCGGCGGTTCTGCTCCTTGGCATCGCCGTGAGAATTTCGAGCACGGGGGTCATCATGGGCATGGCGCCTGTCACGCTGTGGCGGTTTTCTGTTGCCTGCACGGGCTTCGCTATCTACCTGCACCTCTACGCCAAGGACGAACGTTAGACACGGGCGACGGCGACGGACAGCAGTCCGCGGCGCCGACCCATCGTCGCCCGGCGAATGCCGGGCGGCGCCATTCTGGAAGCGAGGTGGAATTCGAGATGCGCCAGGGAGTCAGACAGAGAGTGCTGCGTGCGTCCGAAGCGGTCGAGGAGAGCCGCATCTCGCTGGGCCGATGGCTGCTGATACTGGGCGCCATAATAGTCCTCAGGCACTTCCTGGAGCAGCTCTCCGGGCAACAGAAGACCCTTTACTTCCTCTCCTACTTCCTCCACTACCCGCTGGCCTACATCGCCCCTCTGATCGCTCTGTCGGTGGTCCTTGCCGCATTCGCGCGGGAGAGAATCGAGCGGGTGACCAAACTGATGCTGTTCGCCTGGCTCCTCACACTCCTGCCGCCGCTCATCGACATCCTGATGTCGAGTGCGGGTGAAAATCCTGAGCTCATCGGCTACCTCATCCCTCAGAGCGGCACTCTCACCGGAGCGTTTCTCAACCTCTTCAATCCGACGTATCAGCAGTTCCAGGGTGCCACCGCCGGCATCAGGGTCGAGGCGGCGCTCGGATGCCTGCTGGGCGCCTTCTACGTACACCTGAAGACCCGAAGCCTCGGCAGGACGATTCTCTCGTTCTTCGGCATCTACGTGACGATGTTCTTCTTCTTCACGCTGCCGGTCATCGTCGTGGAACTGAGCCGCCTCTTCGGCAGCAATATCGAGAACGTCTATCAGCTGTTCTTCGCCCGCGCGAGTGTGCACAGGGCGTTTGTGAACGCCACCCCGTTCGCCCTCTCGGACCTCTCTAACTCGCTGATCGACCTGTTCGTGCTGGCGCCGCTCCTGGCCATCTGGCACCGGATGTACGCCCCCCACAAATCAGGACTCGTTCGGAAGGTGGTCGATCCCGTCACGGTGGCCTTCCACGTGCTCACGACGTCCGCGGGCGTGTTCCTGGGCGCCAGGCTCCTCGCGGGAGCCGGAGGCTTCGCGCCGATCGCCCATCCGTTCGACGTCATCTCGATAGCCGGGCTGCTCGCCGCGTCCTTCTTCACGGCGCTCACGGCATCGGCCGTAAGAGAGCTGCACGGCGAGGGCGCGCCGCTCGCCGACGATGACAGGAACACGCTTCTCAGGCTCGGCGTCTTTTCGTGCGCGTTCGCTCTGCTGTTCGCGCTGTCCGTGAGCTACGTGGCGATCACGTACGTGCTGTCGATGATGGCCGTCTACTACTTCTACTACGCCCGCCCGCTGAGGCTCGTGCGGTTCACGCCTCTCGCAGGGCTGGCGATCGGTGCTGTGACCCTGTTCTCCGTGACGCTCGGCTTCGCGGCGTACGCCGGAGGTTCCGCTTCGCTGTGGCTGCCGAAGGGCGTCGTCATCGTGTGCCTCTTCGTTCCGACGCTCGCGTTTCTCGCGCGGGACATCTGGGAGACCGCCGACCGGGGAGACAGCGGGCGCTGGAACCTGAGAAGCACGCTCGGTGCCAGGAGGGCGCGCTCCGTCGCGGCACTCGGGATCATCCTGGCCTCCCTTCTCCCGGCGGCGATCCTCCGTCAGCCGGCGCTGCTCTGGGTCGCCGCGGTCACGGGCCTGGCGGGTGCCGCCGCCGTGCTGACTCTCGCGGAGCGGAAGATCCCGGCCGCGCTCACCGCGCTCGCCGCGCTCTCTCTGATCGTCGGGTTCGCCATGGGAAGCGCAGAGACCCCCGCTCTGACCGCGGGACTTGCTGACACCGACTTCTCGCGCGCTGCCAGAAGGAGCGGCGAGTTCGAGATGTTCGACCGCGAGGGCGCGACGGAGGAACAGCGGTTTCTCTCGGACGGGATAGAGCGGTTCAGGCGCGGGGACTTCGAGGGCGCTGTCCAGGCCTTCAAACAGGTAAGCGAACTGGACCCCGACAACATCCAGGCCTACGTCAGTATCGGCAGCGCATACATGCGAATGGACAGGCTGACCGAGGCCTCGAACGCGTTCAGGAGAGCTCTGGTCCTCGCTCCCGATGACGTGACGGCCGTAGTCGGTCTGGCGCAGGTCCACAAGCTCCTGGGCGAGCCGGATCGGGCCCTGGAGGGATTGGAGAGAGCTCTCGAGATCGACCCCGGGAACGCGGACGCGCACTACACGAAGGCGATCATCTACCAGGAGCTGGGCGAGCTGGAACTCGAGCTCGAGGCCCTTGTTGCGACGGCCACTACGGATCCTCGAAACAGCATGGCTCTGTCGAGGCTGGCCGATATCTATCTGGCCAACGAGATGTACGCGGAGGCCGTTTCGGCTCTCAAGGCCGCCCTGACCGGACGCACGCCTGTTGATCACGCGCACACCAGGCTCGCGGAGGCATACTACGCGTTGGGGGACATGGACGCGGCCGAGAACGAGCTGAGGAAGGAGATCGCGATTCGGCCCAAGCTGGCGTCACCGCACGCGAATCTCGCCCGTCTCCTTGCCGAGCAGGGCAGGACGGCCGAGGCCGTTCACGAGTACGAGACGGCTCGTTCGCTGACAAGCGACGAACACATGATCGAATTTCTTGAGCGCGAGCTGGGCGGGCTGAGACAGTAGCAACGCATGGAGACAGCACGGGCGCGTGGAGACGACACGGGCGCGTGGAGACGGCACGGGCGCGAAGGCACCACGGGCGCGCGCGGACAACGCAGGGCGGCGACGGTGGATGACTAGCTGTCGCCGCCTTCGTGTATCTTGACCTCGCACGGCGCAGCGTCTTTGAGTTCCTCAGCGCGCGAGCCCGACACCAGACGTGACAGGACGGCACGCTCCCGCTTCGCGACGAAGATCACGGCGGGCGCCTCCGTCTGGGCCGCCTCGAGCGCGCGAGAGAGGAACTCGCCCTCCACGAGCTCCGTGCGATGCGTGATCCCGCGCTTCTCCGCCGCGCGGGCGACTTCGGCGAGCTCGCTGATCCCCTGGCGCTTGAGTTCCCTCCGCATCGCCCGAAGCAGTCGCCCGCTTGGGGCCTCCCCGAGGAATCCCGCGTCCGACATGCGCTCCTGGACGTCGTGCGGCATCGCCGTGTCCAGGATGAAGAGAACCACCAGCTCTGCGTTCTCACCGCCCGCCGCGTCCAGCGCTCCGTCAACACACGAGTTCGACACGCGGGAGGCGGAGAGAATGAGAAGAACGCGCTTCACTGGTACACCTCCGTCCTACATGCCCAGGCCGAGAATCGGCCAGTACAGTTTTACCACGAGCGCAAAGAGAAGGAGCGCGACAATCTTGAATATCGCTCCCGCCACGAAGGAATCACGCAGTCTGTAGTACCCCGCGGAGTACGCTATGGCGTTGGCGGGGGTACCCATCGGCAGCGAAAAGGCCAGCCCCGCGGGCACTGCGACCACGAAGACGACGGAGATGGGAGACACCCCGCTCCCCTCCATGAGTCCGAAGCAGATGGGCAGCATCAGCGCGACCGCGGCCACGTTGCTTATGGCCTCTGTCAGGAAGGCCGCGGCCACGGCGAACACCATGAGCATCCAGAACGGCGGGAGCCCGGCTATCCGGTCCTCGGCCACGTACGCGATCCAGCGGGCGCCGCCCGATTCGTGGAGGGCCGTCGCAATCGCTATGGCACCACCGTACATCAGGATGACGCCCCAGTTAACGTCCTCCTCAACGCTCTTCCAGTCGATAAGATTGAACACGAAGAGCGCGACCGCGGCCAGAATGGAGATCGAGGCCAGTCCCATGACACGGCCGCTCACCACCCAGGCGATGATCGTCAGGAACATCACGATCCCGACGCCTTTCTCTCTTCTGCTGACGGGGCCGAGGGCCTTCGCCTTCTGGTCCAGAACGTCCCTGGCGCGGGAAACGTCCTCGACGTCGACGCCGAAGCCCCTCAGAAGCAGGAGATACGCGCACCCCATCAGGACGATGGAGAAGGGCGCCACGGCGACTACCCACTCGACGAAAGTGATCGACATGTCGTAGTGCTGACTCAGGATGCCCAGCGCAAGCGGATTGCGCGCTCCGCCAAGGAACGTGGCCACACCGCCGACTACCGCTCCCCAGGCAAGAGCCAGGAAGAGCGCGCGGCCGTAGCGGCTTTTTACCGGCTGAAGGTCGAGGGCGTGCGCTATCTCCAGAACGATGGGGAACATGAGGGCGGCCACGGCATGCTGGGGCATCCAGAAGGCCAGGAACCCCCCTGAGAAGATGACTCCGGCCAGAAGTGACCTTGGACTGCCGCCGAACCGTCGCAGGAAGGCCAGGGCCAGTCTCGTGGAGAGGCCGGAGCGCATCATCGCGGCGGCCAGAATGAAGGCGCCCAGGATGAAGAAGACGACGGGACTCCCGAAGAGTTCGAAGGAGCGCGAGGCAGGGAGCACCTTGAGCGTGGGAAGCAGAACGATGGCGAACAGGCTGGTAACCGAGAGAGGCAGTGCGTTGCCGACCCAGAGCACGAAGCAGAGCGCGAAGATGGCGAGGGCGTTCTGCCCCTCGCGCGTCAGACCATCCGGCGTGGGCGCCAGGACGATGCCGGCGCACACGGCGAAGGCGATGACGATGCTCAGGGTCTTACGGCGAGTCACTGTGCCTCCCACGGCCAACCCGTGGTTGCGGCGGGTCCGCTGACCCGTGAACGGGCCCGAGGCGCGTGCCGTGCCCGTCGCTGGTCGCTGGCGCGGATTCTGGCACCGCCGGTCAAGGAGTGTCAAGCTCGGAATCGCCGCGCCCGGGGAGTAGACGAGCGGGGCGGACCATCGAGTCCCGCCCCGCTCGCAATCCCACGAACTGAGACAGCGCTGTCCCGCGCCGACTCAGGAACTACTTCAGCAGTACCATCTTGCTCGACGCCGAGTCCGAGTCCACCGTCAGATGCGCGAAGTAGACACCCGCGGCGACTTCCGTTCCGCCCTGGTCGCGGCCGTCCCACGAGACCGAGTGGCGACCCGCGTCGTGCGAGGAAATCCTGACGAGCGAGCGCACCAGGCGCCCGGACGCGTCGTAGATCACCAGGTCGACAGGAGCGACCTCCGGAACCGTGTAGTGAACACTCGTCCTCGGATTGAACGGGTTCGGGCAGTTCCCCACCGCGATCCTCACGGGCACGGTCCCGTCATCGAGGCCGGTCGGCTGATCGGCGAAGACGTGGACGTCGTCCACGTACCAGCCGTCCCTCTGCACCCAGCCGTCGGAGCTGAGTATGAACCGGACCTTGAAGTCGTCGGTGCCCACATACGGATCAAGACCTACCGTGACCTCCGTCCAGTAGTTCTGGAGCCCACTGTAGGAAGCCACCTGCGTCCAGCTCCCACCGCCGTTTACGCTGACCTCGACCAGACACAGGTCGTACCCACTCTCGGTGTCGTAGCGGTGCCAGAACACCAGAGACGCGGTCGTGGACTCGGACAGGTCGAGCCCGCTGTTCAGCGTCATCGTCGTGGTCGCGTTGTTCGGATAGTCCCCTCCGGGACTGTCCGTCATCGACGTCGACGGGCTGTGGGCGTAGATGCTCGTCGTGCCCCAGGTGCCCGTCCACTGCGACGTGCCTGACTCAATATCGTCGAAGAAGTACGCCTGCTCCAGTATGAAGTCCTCTGACGTGATCGTGCCGTCGGCGACCGAGATCCCGGTGCGCTCCTCGCTCGAGTACCCCGGCTGGCTGGCCCGCAGGTTGTGGGTCCCGACCGGGACGTTCAGGATCTCGTAGTAGCCCGTGACGGGATCGGTCGTATCCGAATAACCGGACAGGTTGGTCACCTCGACCGTCGCCGCTATCGGGCTCGACTCGCCGTCGCTCACGTAGCCGTTGATGGTCCCTCTCGCGGCCTCGAACTGGAAATCGACGACGACGAACGTGTCCAAACTCGCCGACACGTTGTACTCGGTCTGCGTCGGGAAACCCGCGACGTTACAAACGACCGTGTAGGTGCCCGACTCGACCATGCGGTGATAATCACCGACGTCCGAGTCCGTGTAGACGTCCTTACCTATCTCCGGAATGCTGATGGTCGCGCGGAGCGGCTCGCCCGTGTCGGCGTCGGTCGCGAGGCCGCGTATGCCGCGTCCCGACATCCGCGCCTGATAGAGCATGGCAGGGATGTTGTCGGCGACGATCCCGTCGATGCTGGATGCCGGCGGATTGTGCGAGACGCAGAGCTCGATGGTTGTGTCTATCTCGCCGCGCGTCTCGTAGCACCAGTCCTGACAGCTCCCGTGCACGATGTACCAGTCGGCGCCGTTGGTCACCGGCAGTCCGCTCAGCGCGCCGTAGACGTCGGAGATCGTTATGATCATCGGCTCGTCGGGCGTCGGGCTGTAGGTGTAGTCCCAGAGGTAGTTGACGTAGACGGCGCCCGTGTGGAACGTGAGCGACGTCACGGGGTTCATGCGGACGTTCCAGTCGCGCAGGGCGCGTGACTCGGGGGCGGAGAAGGCGGTCCCCGGGTTGCAGCCGCAGGGACACAGGTAGTTGCGGTTGAGGTCCGTGCCCTGGGCGTTGTACCGCGAGCCGGCCGTGTGGCCGTCGGGGTTCAGCATCGGGATGATCCAGATCTCGCGCTCGTTGACGAGCCACGTGACCTGCGGGTCGGTCCCGTAGTTCTCGAGGAGGTACTCGGCCATGTAGTAGCAGACCTCGACGCTCATGATCTCGTTGCCGTGGTGCGCGCCGATCCACTGTATCTCCGGCTCGGCCTCCTGTACGCCCGGGTTGTCCGAGATCTTGATGGCCCACAGCTCCCTGCCCTGGAAGCTCGTCCCGATGGAGATCAGTTGCGTGATCGAGGGATAGGCGCTGGCCCAGGCGGCCATGTCGGCGGTGAGCTCCGTGTAGCTGTGATACTCGCCGCGGTCCTCTCTCGCGAGAGACGTGACGGCGTCGATCATCCTGGGGAGAACGACCGTCGGACGGAACCCGTTCGCCCACAACACGTCCACCTCAGAGGGTATCGCCGCTATCTCCGCGACTCCCCCCCGGACCGACATGATGTCCATCCCGAGTTCGTTCAGACGATGGATGTCGTCACGGGAGAGGATGTCGACCGTGACCACCGCCGCATCGTCCCTGGGGTACGCGTGTGCGGCGGGCGCGAGCAGAGCTGTCGCGAGCACCCCCGCCACTACCAGGCGCCAGACCCTCATGTCGAAATCCCCTCCTCCGGTGACAGCCGGAAACTCGGCGCGGCCGGAGGACAACTCCGGGTGCGCTCTCAAAGAACAGCTACTTCAGAAGTGTCATCTTCCGGAACGCGCTCTCCTCGCTCGAGGCGAGCTTCGCGAAGTAGACGCCGGACGCGAGAGAACGCCCGGAGTCGTCGGTGCCGTCCCATACCGCGAACGCGGGACCGGCCGGAAGCTCAGAATCGACCAGCGTGCGGACCACCTGGCCGTTGACGTTATGGACCGTAAGGCTCACACTGCCGGCGCCTTCGGGCACCGTGAACGCGACCTTGGTCACGGGGTTGAACGGGTTCGGGTGATTCTGCCGGAGCGCGAGGTGCTGGACCTCACCGTCCTCGATGCCGGACGGCAGGTCGAACCAGCCCAGTATGCGCGCTATCAGCGTCTTCTGGTTGTTGGGAGCAGGCTCCGTGGTCTCCACGTCCTCGAACGGGAAGCTCAGGAAGACGACCTTGTGGCCGTTCTCATCGACCCGGAT
>DAOWER010000204.1 GCA_030638405.1 Candidatus Eiseniibacteriota bacterium
CACCCGGGGGACGCGCCCAAGGGCATGGACGCGCAGTCGATAGTCCACGCGCTGGTCGTGGTGTTCATCCTGCTCGGGAACGTGGTCTATCTGTTGTCCCTTCGCAGGAAGGGCACGACAGAGGCATAGTGAGGAAGACGGCATGAATTGGCTCCACATGCTCTTCAACGGACCTCCCGGCACACCGGCATCGGTGGTCTGGGGCTATTGGGTCGCCGCCATCCTTACGATCAGCATCTACAGCTTCCTCTACAAGGACAACCCGATCTACAAGTTCGTGGAGAGCCTCTTCGTCGGCATAGGCGCCGCGTACTGGATGTGCCTGCTCTACCACGAGACGCTGGTTCCGAAGCTCATACAGCCGCTGTTCTTCCCGCTCGAGGGCGAGCCGGTGATGTGGATACGGATCTTCCCGGGCATCCTGGCCATCTTCATGCTGCTCAGGTTCTACCCCAAGCTGTCGTGGCTGTCGAGGTGGTCCCTGGGCTTTATAGTGGGCATGTACTCGGCCGTCAATATCACCGGATTCGGCCAGGGCGATTTCGTCACGCAGATATACGCGACGATGACCACGCCACTCAGCGGCACGGGCACGGGCGAGATCATTCTCAATGTCATTGCGATCCTCGGCGTGTTCGCCGTGCTCATCTACTTCTTCTTCTCGAAGGAACACAAGGGTGCTCTGGGCGGAGTGGCGAAGCTCGGCATCTGGTTCCTGATGGTGGCGTTCGGGGCGTCCTTCGGTTACACGGTGATGGGCCGGGTTTCCCTCCTGATCGGCAGGATGACCTTCATGTTGAGGGACTGGCTCCACCTGATAGACTGATCCCGACGAGTATCCAGCCAGGCCGACCGACCGCGGCCTTCCGACCTCCCTGCGATGAACGGACCATCTGTTCGCGAACAGACCTGAGCTTCGCGTGCCTGCGCGCGATCCGGTCGTCCGCGTGAACAGGAGTTGCGATGAGTTCCTGGCGTTTTCTTAACTCGGGACCTTCTGACGGCGCGACCAACATGGCCGTGGACGAGGCGCTCCTTGAGGGAGTGGAGCGAGGTTCCTCGCCGCCGACCCTCAGGGTCTACGCGTGGGCGCCCCCGACGGTATCCACCGGCCATTCGCAGAAGGCCTCGATCGAGCTCGACCTGGAAGCGTGCAGGAAGCGTGGCTTCGGTGTTGTCAGGAGACCCACGGGAGGCAGGGCCGTTCTGCACGCGGGAGAGCTCACGTATTCGGTGGTGGGTAGCTCCGGCGAGCCGCCGCTTGGCAGGAGCATCGCCGAATCGTACCAGGCGATCGCCGGCGGTCTTCTGCTGGGGCTTGCGGAGCTGGGAGTGAGCGCGGAACTCGCGGCCGTCGACACCGCTTGCAGGGGCAGGGGAGAGGTGGCGCCGCCGTGCTTCGTCAGCGCGGGGCGGTTCGAGGTAGTGGTCGCGGGCAGGAAACTCATCGGCAGCGCGCAGAGACGTTCGGGCACCGCCGTGCTCCAGCACGGTTCACTCCTCACGGACGGGACGCACGTGCAGCTGGCGGACGTCCTGCGCGTTCGCGCGGAAGCGGACCGCGCGGCGATCAGGCGGACACTGGCCTCGAAGACCACCGACCTGGCCGCGATCCTGTCGAGGCCGGTGGAGTTCGAGGAACTTGCGTGCGCTGTGAGAGCGGGATTCGAGAGGGCCTGGGGATTCACGTTCGCCACAGGCGCTCTGAGTGAGCGCGAGTCGGAGGCCGTTCGGAGGCTCGCAACTGAACACAACGCGGGCCCTTAGGTGCCACAGAAAGCATTTGACAATGCGTCTGCGCGTGTGGTTTATTAATAGTTGTGGATAACGAGCGACCGGCCCTCGTCCGACCCGGACGAAGAGGCGGATACGTATATGTCGGAGGACCCCCGAGGAGATGAGGATATCATGAGACTACCGAGACGGCTGTCCCGGGAGAGCGGATTCGCTTGCGTCTTCATGCTGGTGACGCTTGCCGTGGTTCTGGTCGCCGCGCCGGCGTTCGGGCAGGCGACAGGGCGCATCATGGGCACGGTAACCGACGCCAAGAACGGCGCACCGCTGCCCTTTGCGAACGTGTCGATCATCGGCACGGCCTACGGGAACATCACGAACCAGCTTGGCGAGTACATCATCGACTATCTGCCCGTGGGTACCTACGTCGTCCAGGTCTCGTACATGGGGTACACCACGAGTCGCGTGTCGGACGTGATGGTGGAGCGCGACCGTTCCACCACGGCGAACATCTCACTTGATCAGGAAGCCCTGATGGCGGATGAGATCCTCGTCGAGGCCGAGCGGCCCCTCGTTGACGTCGAGAAGACAACCACGACTCGTCGTATGGACGAGGAGGAAGTGAAGGTCCGTCCCATCAGCACCGTGGCGGAGGCCGTGGCCACGCAGCCCGGCGTCGTCCTCGTCGACGGCGAGCTGCACGTTCGCGGCGGGCGCGCGAGCGAGGTCAAGTACTACGTGGACGGCATCGCCATCACCGACGCCGCCACCGGCACCGGTGGGCTCGAGGTCAGTCTGTCCTCGCTGTCCGGTTTCGACCTCCTGTCGGGCGGGTTCGACGCTGAGTACGGGAACGTTCAGTCGGGCGTCGTCAACCTGCGGACGCGAGAGGGCGGACGGCAGTTCTCCGGCGAGATCAAGTACATGACGGACGACTACGGCGCCCCAGAGCGGACGTACAACAACTACGACAACATAATGTTCGGACTCGGCGGACCGTTCTTCACCGAGAGGGTTCGGTACTACGTGTCCGGCGAGGGGCGCTTCAGTGACACCTATCTCGCGACGACCAGGGAGAGACAGGAGAGCGAGCTCTGGGGCAATCTCTTCGGCCTCACGGTGCACGACAGGCAGTCGATGCTGGGCTCGGCTCAGGCGAAGCTCTCGTTCATCGTGACCCCGACCCGTAAGCTGACGGCCGAGTACCTGACCTCAACCACGCGGCGCGACTTCTACTTCCACAACTACTCCAGATCGGGCTACTGGTCGAAGGAGCACGAGGACTGGTCCCACGTGCCTCTCGACACGACGTACGCGTACTACAACGCGCCGGACCACACTCCCGGCGCCAAAGACGAGTTCTCGACGGGGAAGCTGGTCTGGCGTGACAACGTCAGCCCGACGATGTTCTACACCGTGAAGCTGGCACGCTTCCAGGCGGACGAGAAGTACTGGCTCTACGAGGACCCGAACGACTACTGGTGGCGGGCGTACGTCGGAGGCGCCACGACGCTGGACCAGGACTCGGACAACGACCTGCTCACCGAGCCCGGGTACTACAGGACCTGGGGCGACAACATGGGCTGGACGCACGAGAAAACGAGCGCGACTACGTTTAAGGCCGACCTGACGACCCAGCCGAACGAGATCCACCAGATGAAGAGCGGCTTCGAGGTCATCTACAACGAGCTCGACGTCAAGAGGCTCACCCTTGGTACGCTGATTCCGAGCGCCGGTGACACCACGCTCATGACGCCCGATGGCCCCATTCTCGACCCGAACTTCGACTTCTTCGACTGGGACCGGGCGCTGTACACGGGCGAGCGCTACCAGCACAACATCTTCAAGGGGTTCCCGACGCACGGTGCGGTGTATCTTCAGGACAAGATGACTCACGAGGGCATGATCGTTCGTGCCGGACTGAGGCTGGACTGGTCCGATCCGGGACCCGCGTCTGACGTGGGCCAGACTGAGATATGGCGCGAGAGGATCAACGCGGTGCTCTCGCCCCGTCTCGGAATCGCCCATCCCATATCCGACAGGGACGCCCTGCACTTCCATTACGGTCGATTCTACCAGATGCCGCATCTGACTGCGCTGTACGAGTCGGCTGAGAGCATCGACCAGGCGCCCGCCGGCAGGGTCATCGGATACTCGGGTCTGCAGCCCGAGGTGACCACGTCGTATCAGTTCGGTGCCGAGCACCAGTTCTCCCAGAACCTCGCGATGGACGTCACGGGGTTCTACAAAGATATCTTCGGCCTTCTGGCCACCGAGGAGTACTCGCGAGGCCCGACGGAAGGGTCGGTCTATCCCTACGTCAACAAGGACTACGCTTCCGTCAAGGGCGTCGAGTTCAAGCTGACGAAGCGCTTCGCTAACTTCTTCATGGGCAACTTCAGCTACACGTGGCTGCAGGCCACCGGCGTGTCGTCCGACGAGAACCAGGGCGCTCAGGCCGAGGACATCGGCCTGCCCAGGCAGCCTCTGAAGGAGATCCCCCTCAACTGGGACGAGCGACACTCGGTAGCGGGGTTCCTTTTCATCAGTGACCCCGGCAACTGGGAGATGACGTTCGACTACAGCTACGGCAGCGGGACGCCGTACACCCCCAGCGTTCTCGGGCAGAAGGAGATTGCGCCGGAATCGGTGAACTCCGGAAGCCGTCCGTCGCATCAGAACGTCGACATCAGGGGCACGAAGAAGTACAAGCTCTACGGGCAGGAATTCAGCCTCTTCTTCGAGGCGCACAACGTGTTCGACAAGAAGAACCTGCGTGGGCTCGGAGCCTATGGGGCCGAGTACTACACGATGTCGGGCAAGCTGGGGGGCGGTTACGTGGAGACCGACGCGAGCGGTCGCGAGCGTCTCGAGGCCCTGAACGATCCTTCGGTCTTCTCCGAGGGCCGTTGGATAAGCGTCGGGATCGCCATCGACTGGTAGGCCGGCGACGCGTTTAGAATCAGAACACGGCCATCCCGGACGTCAGTTTCCTGGTGGCGGTGGGCGGAAGCACCCGTACGGAGGTGGTGGATGATTCGATTCAGAAGGATGACGCACAGAACATCTGGCGCTCCCGGACGGGCGGAGCGCCTTATCGCTACGGCCGCGCTCTGTGCGCTCGTGGCCGCGCTCGTGGCCTCGGTTGCGGGGGTGGCGGCCGCTCGTATGAATGCGGGTCGGGACGGCCACAACGAGGTGACGGAGCCTCCGTCGCGCGCGATCAGCTACTACGGTTGGTACCACAACGTCGGGCAGCTTCTGCTTCACGTGTCGAATCTTGGCTACTTCGGCGACTGGCCGGGTTCGACCTTGGACGACCTGGGCGCCCCGTCGGCCCAGTGGCCGGCCGGCAGTATCGACAACTACCTGTACGCCGCCGGCATATGGGTGGGGGGCGTCGTCACCAACAGTCAGACGGGTTTGCCGGACACGCTGGTCTCCGCCGGCGTGTATCAGCGGGAGTACCGCCCCATTCTGGAAGATCCGCTCAAGGTCATCTACGACTCGTGGGAGGGAGCGGCGAACAGCGGGCGCTGGATCGATGACGATGGTGACTGCGGTGACCACGTCGAGATCGGTTTCGAGTACTTCGACGAGGAGTGGCTCGACGGCCTGGACAACGACGGCGACGGTCTCGTGGACGAGGATTACGCCGCGATATCTCAGCAGATGTTCCGCTGCGAGTACGAGGACACGAACGAAGAAGACGTCAACCAGGGGCTCTCGAGCGACTTCCACCACAGCCTGGGGCTCAAGGTCATCCAGGAGAGCTACCAGTGGACCAGCGAGCAGACCGATGATTTCGTCGGCATCGACTTCACCGTCGTGAACATCGGTGAGGACACCATCCGGATGGCCTACGTGGGGTTCATGGTGGACGCCGATGCGGGTCCAGAGCGCGAGGACATCCTGTACTACGTCGACGACCGCGGCGGGTTCATCGATACTCTCATCATCAATGCCAATCCCAACGACCCGTCCGAGCTGGACACGCTCGACATCACGCTGGCGTACATGTACGACGATCCCTACGGACAGGACGGCAACGAGGCGCTGGGCTACTTCGGCTGCATGTTCCTCGGGCACCCCACCAGCAACCCGGACACACTGACGCCCGGGAACATGCCGAACGCTCCGACGAAGGTCAAGGTCCACGCCTTCGAGATCTGGTCGAGCTCGGGAGAGGACCCCGACAACGATCAGGACCGCTACCGCTTCCTCAGGGGTCAGGTCCACTACCCGCTCAGGAACGGAATAGACGACGATCTCGACGGCGTGATCGACAACCCGGAAGAGTGGCGGGTCAACATCGACAGGGACGCGGACTCCCCGCTCGACTGGCGCTTCATGCTGTCGGCCGGCCCGTTCGGAGAGGTCGTTCCCGGCGACACTCTGTCGTTCCAGTACGCCTTCGTGATCGGCACCGGGCTGGAAGGCATGCTTCAGAACGCCGCGACGGTACAGCAGATCTACAACGGCGTCACGCAGGAGGTCCCCAACTGTATCGGCGAGCCCGAGAGCGTGCGGATTCACTGGGTCGCGGATACGCCTCCGCCTCCCCCCAATCAGGAGATCACCGCGGGTGACGGCTTCGTCAGGATCGAGTGGGACGACTTCCCGGAAGACGTGGAGGACGCGCTCACTCGCGTCAGGGACTTCTACGGCTACCAGGTCTGGAAGGCCGTGGGATGGACCCGGGAATCCAGCGAGCCCAGAGACCAGGACTGGCAGCTCATTCTCGACGCGGACCGCGGAAACGGCGGAGCGGAGTTGGACACGCTCGACACCGGCCTGCAGGGCGTCGGGAAGTACAGCTTCGTCGATCACAATGTGAAGAGCGGTTTCACCTACTGGTACTCCGTCACGGCCTACGACAGCACGGCCGAGGGTTACCATTTCGGGAAGTACTCACAGAACAAAACACTGGTCGTCCCTCACTCCGGTGTACGAGGCAATCTCGACGACGTTCGGGTGGTGCCCAACCCGTACGTCAACCACGAGTACATGGCGCGCTGGAACCTCGAGCCGAACGAGGCGGATCCCACCGGCGAGAAGCTCTGTTTTCAGAATCTCCCGAAGGATTCGATCGTCAGGATCTACTCGCTGGGCGGAGAACTCGTCCAGACGCTCTATCCGGACGCGGCGACGGAAGGCGGTGACGCCTGCTGGAACATGATCTCCAGGAACAATCAGATCATAGTGAGCGGCGTCTACCTCTATCACGTAGACTCTCCGATTGGAGAGCAGATCGGCAAGTTCGTCATCATCAAGTAGCACGGAGCTCCCGCCGTCGGCGGTGCGATGGCTCGCTCCCCGACCGGTGGAAGGAGGACGGTCATTGACTAGAAAGCTGCTGCTGGGCCTGCTTGTCGTTCTTGTTCTGACGTCTCAGGCTTTGGCTACGGATGTGTTCGAGAAGGTCGGCACCGTGGGGTGCCAGTTTCTCGAGATAGGCGCCGGTCCGCGCGGAGTGGGGATGGGGGAGGCGATGGTGTCCGCGTCGGAGGGCGTGGAGTCGACCTACTGGAATCCGGCGGGTCTCCGGTCCATCGTGAGGCCAACGGCGATGTTCGCCTACGGCACGTGGCCCGCGGACATCTCGCACCAGTTCGCGGCCTACGCGATGAGGCCCACGTTCATTCGCGGCGTCGTGGCAGTGAGTGTGACGACGCTTCAGATGGACCCCATGCTGGTCAGGCCGGCGGACACTCCCGGCGGTGTGGGTGTGAGCTTCGACGCCGGTGACATCGCCATCGGCCTGACGTACGCTCGTGAGTTCACTGACAAGTTCGCAGCAGGCGGGACCCTCAAATGGGTTCACTCAGGCCTGGCCGATCTGTCGGTCCTCGGTGTTGAGGGACTCGAGGACTACTCCGCCGAGGGTTTCGTAGGCGATTTCGGCACGCTCTACTACACCGGCTTCCGCTCGCTCCAGATCGGGCTGATGATCCAGAACATGGGGCCCGAGATCACCTACATGGAGGAGCCCGTGCCGATGCCGGTCACGTTCAAGTTCGGTATCTCCATGAACCTGATCGAGACGCCGGGACAGGTCCTGAAGGTCGCGACTGAGTTCAGGCATCCCTCGGACACCTCCGAAAAGGTCAATGTCGGTGCTGAGTACGCGCTGAACAGTGTGTATTTCGTCCGCGCCGGTTACAAGATGGGCTACGACGAGGAGTCGTTCACGGCGGGAGGTGGAGCCCGGCTGACCGTGGGGACTTTTGGGAATCTGGAAGTCGACTACAGCTACGCTGCTTTCGGCTACTTCGGTGGGGTCCACCGCGGCGGAATCACAGTCGAGTTCTAGAGCAGCTCAGAGGACCGTGTTTCCCCTGCAGGGAGAAGATCCCGCCGGCCGTCGGTGGGCGGGCAGGGGAAGTGAAAGGAGAACCCACTTGCGAAGGTACCTGTTGATCGTGGGCGTGCTCGCGATACTCCTCTCTGTTCCTCAGGCGGTCATCGCCGACGGGGAGGGAACCTACCTTGCGGCGTTCCTTGAGGTGGACGGCGGAACCAGGCAGATCGGTATGGGTGGGGCGTTCACGGGAATGGGCGACGACGCGATGACGATCTATTACAACCCCGCCGGACTTCGCTTCCTCGAAGGAAGTGAGGTTCACTTCAGCACGTCGACGTGGCCTGCGGGGTTGTCGTACCAGCACCTGGCCTACGGCTTCGAGCACAGTGTGGTTCCTGGTTACTTCGGGATAAGCTGGACCATCATGCAGATGGGTCCGTACTCCGAGAAGACCGAGTACTTCGATCCGGAGAGTGAGTTCGGCGTCGGGAGCCTCGACAACGTTGATGCTGGTGACATGGCTTTCGGCGGCTCGTACGCGTGGGAGTTCTTCGATGGACTCTCGGTCGGCGGCACGTTCAAGTGGTTTCACTTGGCGATGGCCGACGCGTTCTGTGAGGGTATCTGCGGCGATGTAGGTGTCCTTTATGACACTCCGTACCGGAATCTGAGAGTCGGCGCCGCCGTTCAGAACGTCGGTCCGACCAACAAATGGGCGGGTACCGGTATCGGCAGCGGCTTCGGTGATGAGTTCGGCATGCCGACCGTGTACCGCGCCGGAGCGTCCATCAGGGTCTACGACGTCGTCACGCACCGTCTTTCGGTGGCCGCGGACTACAAACGGCCGCGGAGCGGAGACAA
>DAOWER010000093.1 GCA_030638405.1 Candidatus Eiseniibacteriota bacterium
AGACAGCAATAACGAGTTGCATTCCAGGAAGAAGCTCTGGCCCTGGCCAATGTTCGCACCGTCGTGCCGCAGGCCGAACCAGGCCGAACCACCGCCGCAGTCGACCTCGATGAGTTCAGGACAATCCGCCGAGGCCGCGGCCGCCAACAGAGCCAGAGCTGCGAGAACGATTACCAACTTCTTCATTTTCTCTCTCCCCATCATCGGGTGAAACTGGCTAGAGTAGCCCCGTTGTCCCCAGAGGGCGCCGTGCCGCCCACAGCACCCTGATCTGGCACACTCCGCATCGTACACACAAAGGCGCAGGGGACGGATGCGGACCGCGTCTTCTCACCTCATAGGCACCCCCTCCTTGGCCTGCCCCCAGTAGTTGTACCACCCCAGACTCAGGATGGCGCGCACAGAACTGCGGGTCCGACGGCTTCTGGCGCTGGCGGCCGGTATCCCAGGGAGCTGTGCAGTCTCACCTGATTGTACTCCCGCCGGCATTCCTCAACAAGCACCTTTGCTTCCCAGACGCTCGTGACGGTGGTGACGGCGTAGCCCGACCCTCATACCCGGCCATCCATCATGCCGCCGGTCCGACCCTCACCATCTTCCGCGTCTCCTGCTTGCCGCCCACGTAGCGCCAGTGCGCTGTCACAATGGGCACTCTGTCCGAATCGGCTCCGAAGCGGGCCCCCGCTACCAGGAAGAAGCCCCCGGGAGCGATCCCGGGGGCTCGTTTCAGGAGAGCCCCGGCCGCAAAGCCAGGGCTCTCCCCGTTTGAGGTCCCTGTCCACCGCTCAGTCCACGACGTCCAGGAACAGCTTCCTGACGAGGTAATTGCCCTTGAGCCACGCGTTGGGATTGCCCTTGGTCGACTCGCCGGACGTGAGCATCATCTGAAGCTCGAGTTCGCAGTCCTGGGCCGAATCGCCCGGCCGAATCTTCATCGGAAGGGCCGTCACCGCCGCCCCGGGATACTCCGGAACGTCGTCGCCCACGACCCGGCAGGACAGCGGCAGGGTGACGTCCCATCCCGGCGCGAACTTCGAGAAGGACCCGGTCTCGATCCGGCTCGGGTCGATGTAGAGCCACGCGTTGCGGACGGGCGGCGGAGCCTCGTCACCCGCGGCCCTCCCGATGACCGTGATCACCGTCCGGGTCTCACCGCGAGCAACCTTGAGCAGGAACCGTCCGTCGGGCTGCCGCAGGGAGGACCGGGTCGACCCGTCGAGGATGTCGACGATGGTGTTCTCCTCATCCTGCCACGGACCGGTCTCAGCGTGGCAGACCGTGCACGAGCGGCTCTTGCCACCGATCCCCACTGCCGGCGGGTACGCACCGGCGGCGCTGCACAGAAGCAGCGCAATGCCACAGAACACAACTACGTAGGAGCACTTCATCTCGTCTCCCTTTCTCTGTCCCGGCAACCTTCCTACAGTGACCGATGTCAGCTTCGTCTGGCAATCTGCTCAATCAGGCCACGGAAGATGAAGTGGTGGAACGGCAGGAACGCGTACCAGTAGGCGTGTCCAAACAGGCCCCGAGGTTCGTAGAACGCCTCCACACTGAGGTGGTTCACATCCTCCTCCGGGCGGATGGTGAACTGCAGCCAAGCGGCACCCGGCATCTTCATCTCCGCACGCAGCAGTAGCCTCCTGTCGCGCGCGAGCTCTTCGACGCGCCAGAAATCTATCACGTCGCCGACCCTCAGCTCTGACAGGCTCCGTCTTCCGCGAGAAATACCGACTCCGAAGAAGACCCGATCAAACGCACCGCGGACCTTCCACATCCAGTTGCTCTGAAACCACCCCCCCCTGCCCCCGATGCTGCACACGGACCGGAAGAGCGACGCGGCACTCTTCTCAGTCAGAAGCGAGTGCGAGGATGTGTAGCGGGGGAGCATCTGCAGGTCCGCCAATCTGCTGTCCAGCTCGTGTGTGGGTGGATAGGAGTCCGACCACCTGGTGTGCACCAGGTCCTCCCGCTCGCGAGCGACGGCCCTCACAACCGCCTCCCGGTAGGTCAGAGGCTTGAACGGGAGGATGCGTCTGATCTCGTTGTCGAGGCAGATCACCTCGTCCGCGCGGCCCTCGAAGAGACTGAGCGTGATCGGAGCTGGGACGGGGGTGATGAGACTTGCGAGGTAGGCCAGGAACCGGACGTTGGAGATCGGAGAACGCA
This sequence comes from Candidatus Eiseniibacteriota bacterium, assembly GCA_030638405.1. GTDB lineage: Bacteria > Joyebacterota > Joyebacteria > Joyebacterales > Joyebacteraceae > JALGZG01. Next base: position 2,170 of record DAOWER010000093.1, read on the forward strand.
CGAACAGCCTCTTCATGCCGAGAACATCCGTGAATACCCTCAGCATCTCTTCGTAGGTAAGCACGTCCGCGCCTCCGATGTCGAAGGACCGCCCGGAGGTCGCAGGCTCCTCGAGGGCACCGACCAGGTACTTGACCACATCGCGGATGCCGATCGGTTGACACCGCGTCTGCGCCCAGCGGGGCGTAGGAAACACCAGAAGGTTCTTTACAAGATGCTCGACGATCTCGTACGAGGCGCTGCCCGAGCCTATGATGATGGCCGCGCGCAGGATGGTCGCGGGGACGCTGCCCCGTGAGAGCTCGTGGGCCACCTTCTCCCTGCTGCGCAGATGAGGGGAAAGGACGGCCTGAACATCGCCGAGCGCTCCGAGGTAAATGATCCTCTTGACACCGCCTTCCTCAGCTGCCCTCCTGAAGTTGGCCGCAGCGCAGAAGTCGGCCGACTCGAACGTCTTCTGTCCCAGAAGCAGTGAGTGGATCAGGTAGTAGGCGGTGTGGACACCGTCGAGGGCCGTCGTCAGTTCCTCCGGCCGCAGAGCGTCGGCCACCACTATCTCTGCGTCCGCCCACCGCTCTCTGTACTCGGGAGAGGCGGCGCGCACCATCACTCTGACGTGATACCCCCGTGCCAGCAGCTCGGGAACGAGCCGTCCCCCCACGTACCCGCTGGCTCCGGTGACCAGGACCTTCCCCATGCCTGTCCGCGGCGTGGAGGGTAGGTCGCGGCAGAAGAAGCCGCCGTCATCCCACTTCAGGACCGGCTCTCCTGTGATGCGGCTGATTCTCATGCTGGTCCGCTCCCGCGGAACAGGTCCGTCGCCGCCTTCCGGAGCCGCGGCGTTACCTCGCGACGCAGGCGCCCCCGCCGGTGATGAGGTGCTCCGGGAGCACCACACGCACAACCTCCCGATACTCCCCGAGTCGTAGCTCTCGTGAGCGCAAGATGGACACTAGGTTGGCGTACGCCTCGCTGGAGCGCTTCGGGCGACTGCCCTGCCTCTTCAGTCTCTTACTCCATGTCGGGCCCCCAGTGAAGTGCCAGAGGATCTTGGAGACCCTTCCCGGCGTTAATGCGGACGTCTGGTCCAAGCAATCCTCCGTGTCTGCGGCCTAACTACCACTGGACTGCGGAAGAGCTCTCCTTATCAACATTCGACTCGACATCCCTCAACGCAGCACGCGTGATCCTAACATGTACACAACCATACCGACAAGTGCATCGGGGTGTCTGAGGCCATGTGGAATGGGAGGGGCTAATTCTGGACCAGACTAGAACCGGAGGGAAGAGTTGAGACAGGCAGATCTCAAAGCCAGGAGCCGCGAGCTCTGGGGCGAGCGCTACGGTCGGGCAATCACGGGCGAGGAAGCGCAGGAGACCACCGACAACATGGTCGCCTTCGCGGAACTCATCATCGAGTGGTACATGAACGAGAAGAAGCGCGACGGCGACTTCAGGGACTCAGATGGCGGCGTGTGACGCTGCGCTGTCGGTGGAAGCGTCATTCTACCGAGCCCTGGCTGCTTCACTCTCGGCCGCCTCGGCGCTCGTGACGCTGGTGACGGCATGCCCCGACTCCTCTGTCCGGTCGATCAATCACGACGCCAGCCCAACCCTCACCATCTCCCGCGTTGCCTGTTTGACCCCTGCGTAGAGCCAGCGTGCCGTCACCACGGGTACGCTGTCCGAATCGGCTCCAAATCCCGCCCCCGCTACCAGCGCAGAGGCCGCCAGCTTTCGCTGGCGCCCTCGCTCACGATCGGCTCCGGAATCTGATGGTGTTCCTAACCTCCAGATCTTCCGGGGCCAGTCCTATGTCCTCCACCCGGCCCCGGATGAGCTCCTTCTTCTCGGCCGGGCACGAGCGAACGCACGAGGCGCCCAGAGAGATGGTACACACCGAGCTCCACTCATCCGGGACTGGCGAGGTTCCTCTCCGCACGGTAGCCCTCCGCTCAAAGAAGGGCGGTGCAGAGCCTGATTGCAGCGTTGTAGGCTACGCCGAATCGCCAGTCGGCGCTTGACCGCGACGGGTGCCGGTGGTATGTTGAGGTGTTACTTTCTTAGGGGCGTACGGCGTTCAGCTTAGCATGCCTGCCGAGTGCAGGGAGTTGGAGGTTTGCTACCTCCCGCCCCGACCAAACCAACGTGCTGTTTTCCCTAGGCTTCCCGTGTGCGGGCACGCGCCCCACGCGAGCGGCGGCGTGTTGTCAACGGCACGCCGCTCGGGCACCATTTGTGTCCTAGGCAGTGCAGAGCATCTGAGAGCGTCGATTCCCGTGCGCGCTCTCGCGCGACCAGCCAGGAACTCGCCGCCGGACGTCGCAAGGAGGGGCACGTGAACGAGGAGACCAGCGCCAAGATCCAGACGATCATCAACAGCATGAGCTGCCCGAAGGACTTCCAGTGCGCGGAGAGCGGCTTCGAGACGCTCTGTAAGGCAAAGGACGTGGGCCTCAAGAGCCACCTCGTGTGCATCGAGGACGATCCTGGGGACTGCCTGTTCGCGATGCGGATGGACGACATGCACTTCTGCCAGTGTCCCCTCCGCGTGTACATCGCCAAGAACCTGCACAGGTAGACTCCGGGCATAGCCGCAGCCGGACACGTGGCGCAGGCGTTCTCGCGCCTCTATCTGCGGTGACGCAACGAACTTCAACGACGCGCTCCGCCCCTTCGGCTCACGCACGGAGGGGCGGACCCAGACGGCGTCTGCGTTGTCGAGAAGGCGACCGTTTGCCAGCCGCTTCGCCTCGGGCGCCGCTTGCTGCTCGGCCAGGATGTGGGATGCACAGATGACGAGCAACAGACCGAACGCGAATCCAACTGACGCTCGAGAGGACGCGACGCCGTGGAGCGAGACGGGGAAGCACGTGGGAGCCGTGCTGGTGGCCGGCGCCGGAATCTCTGGGATGCAGGCCGCCCTCGATCTGGCCGACGGTGGCTACTACGTATACCTGCTCGACCGGGAGCCCGCGATAGGCGGGCTCATGTCCAAGCTCGACAAGACGTTTCCGACGAACGACTGCGCCATGTGCGTGATGAGCCCGAAGCTCGTCGATTGCGGTCGCCACCTCAACATCGAGCTCATCACGTACGCTGACGTGGCCGGCATAGAGGGTGAGCCGGGCAACTACAGGGTCAAGATCCTCCGGAAGGCCAAGTCGGTCGACGAAACGAAGTGCACGGGATGCGAAGACTGCGTCACGCAGTGCCCTTCGCGCTATCGCGTGCGCCCACAGCCCGAGGAGGTGTTCTACGGGCCAGAACTCGCTCCCGAGGAGAGGGACTTCATAGAACGGTTGCTTCGGGAGGAGGCTGACGTCGAGGGCAACCTCCTCTGGCTGCTCCAGGAGATCAGCCATTACTACCGCTATCTTCCCCAGCACGCACTCGAGTACCTTGCAGATCGCACCGGACTCCCTCTGGCGAAGATCATCTCGGTCGTCACCTTCTACAGCGCGTTCTCCCTTGAGAGGAAGGGGGAGCACACGATCTCCATCTGCAGAGGTACGGCCTGCCACGTGAAGCGCTCCCGCGCGCTTCTGAAGAGAATCGAGGAGGTCCTTGGGATCGGAGACGGCCAGACGACGGCCGACTGGAAGTTCACGCTCGAGACCGTTCGATGCCTGGGCTGCTGCGCGCTCGCCCCGGCGATTCGGATCGGTGAGGAGACGTTCGGGAGGGTGAGGGTAGGCGACCTCGAAGGCATTCTCGGGAAGTTCTGACGATGGCCACGATCGAGACACTCGACCAGTACGAGGAGCTCGCCGCAAGGGCGGCTGAGCGATACTGGAACAGGGAGCTCTCTGTCAGGGTGGGAATGGCCTCCTGCGGCCTCGCGGCAGGTGCTCTCTCTGTCTACGAGGCTGCCTCGGCGCGGGAGAGTCCGGCGGCCGACGGCCTGACTGTCAGCCGCGTGGGGTGCCGTGGGAGCTGCATGGTCGAGCCCATGGTCGAGCTCGTCCGCCCCGACTACCACTTGATCTTCCACGCCGTCACTCCTGAGGACGTGAACGCCATCATCGACGGCGCGAAGAGGGACGACTTTGGCTCGTTCGAGGCCGAAGGAAGAGTATGGCAGGAGCGTCAGAGCCTCAGGACCGACGGCGCCCCCTTCGTCACGCGCTGCGGCTACTCAGCCGAAGTCCCCGAGCTCTCGTCCATTCCCTTCTACAGACAGCAGAAGAAGATCATCACTCGCAACTGCGGTCTCATCGAGCCGTTCAACATCGGGGAGGCTCTGGCTCGAGAGAGCTACGCTGCTCTCGTCAAGGTGCTCCGGGAGAACGACCCGGAGAGCGTGATACAGACGATTACCGAATCCGGACTGAGGGGCCGCGGGGGAGCCGGTTTCCCGACTGGGAGGAAATGGGCGTCGGCGCGATCCGCACCCGGAGACGAGAAGTACGTCTTCGTCAACGCCGATGAGGGCGACCCGGGGGCGTTCATGGACCGCTCGGTCCTCGAGAGCGATCCGCACGCGGTGCTCGAGGGGATGACAATCGGAGCGTTCGCCATCGGCGCCGCGAGGGGCATCCTCTACATCCGAGCCGAGTATCCGTTGGCGATCCAGACCATGCAGCACGCAATCGAGCAGGCCCGCCAGTACGGCTTCCAGGGCGACAACATCCTCGGCACGCCATTCAGCTTCGACGTCTCCATCAAGATTGGCGCCGGCGCCTTCGTCTGCGGAGAGGAGACGGCTCTCATCGCTTCCGCGGAAGGAGGCATCGGCGAGCCACGCCCGCGTCCCCCCTATCCCTCGCAGGAAGGCTACATGGGCAAGCCGACCGTCATCAACAATGTCAAGACGTGGTCGGCAGTCGCCCCGATCGTGAGAAATGGCGCCGAGTGGTTCGCGGGCATCGGCTCTGAGGAAAGCAAAGGAACCGCTGTTTTCTGCATCACCGGAGCCGTCAGGAACACCGGACTCATCGAGGTGCCGATGGGTACAAGGCTCGAAGACATCGTCTTCGGCATAGGCGGCGGAGCGGAGGAGCTGGGGAGGAAGATCAAGGCTGTCCAGACCGGCGGACCCTCAGGAGGATGCTTGCCGAGGAGTCGATTCGATCTCGCGGCCGACTACGAGCACCTGACCGAAGCGGGAGCGATGATGGGATCCGGGGGGATGATCGTCGTAGACGACACGACCTGCATGGTGGATCTTGCCAAGTTCTTCCTCGGCTTCACAATGGACGAATCCTGCGGCAAGTGCACCCCGTGCCGAGAGGGCACCAGGCGGATGCACGGGCTGCTGGAGAAGATCACCAGGGGCGAGGGCGAGGAGGCTGACATCGACCTTCTCCAGGAGTTAGCTACCTACGTGAAGGACGCCTCGCTGTGTGGGCTCGGAATCACTGCCCCGAATCCCGTGATCTCCACGCTCAACTATTTCAGGGACGAGTACGAGCGCCACATCATCGACAAGAGATGCGACGCGTTCGTGTGCAGCGAGCTGGTCGGAGCGCCGTGCCAGTCGGCGTGCCCCTTGGGCACCGAGGCCTGGCGCTACGTGGCGCACATCGCGCGCGGCGAGTACGAGGACGCGTACCACGCCATCAGAGAGGCGAACCCCTTCCCGTCGGTCTGCGCCCGCGTGTGTGACCACCCGTGCGAGAAAAGGTGTCGAAGCGGCACGACCGGCGGTCAGGCCATCGCCATCCGCGCTCTGAAGCGGTTCATAACGGACCGAGTAGACGCGTTGGCCTACAGGCCGGAGAGGACCGCCGAATGGGCGGCGGACGCGCCGAGCGTCGCCGTCGTCGGGTCCGGTCCCGCTGGCCTCACGGCGGCTCACTATCTCTCTCTCAAGGGATATGAGATCACCGTCCTCGAGGCGGACGCCGAGCCGGGCGGCATGCTCGTGAGCGGCATTCCGTCCTACCGCCTCCCCAGGGAGCAGCTCCGGAAGGAGATCGGCTCGTTGATCGATGAGAATGTGACCGTGAGGTGCAACACCGCCCTCGGCCGCGACGTGACCATCGACGGCCTCTTCGAAGAAGGCCACGAAGCGGTCTTCCTCGCCATGGGCGCGCACAAGAGTCGGCGGCTGAATGTGGAGGGCGAAGATCTCGATGGCGTCTACCCGGCCGTCCAGTTCCTCAAGGCCTTTAACCTTCGCGGAGAGGTTCTTGCCTGCGGACGCGTGGGCGTGGTCGGCGGCGGAGACTCCGCCATCGATGCCGCCAGAGTCGCGCTCAGGCAGGAGGGTGTAGAGGGCGTTACGGTCTTCTACCGCCGGACCCGCGAAGAGATGCCGGCCCTCAAGGAGGAGATCGAGGCCGCCGTGCAGGAGGGGATCGAGCTCAGGACTCTCGTCTCCCCCACGAGGATACTGTCCGAGGGCGGCCGACTGACCGGGTTCGAGTGCATCAAGAACGAGCCCGGCGAAATAGACGCCAGCGGGCGGAGAACTCCGGTGCCGGTGCCCGGAACCGAGGAGGCCTTCCCCCTCGACAATCTGATCGTGACGATCGGCGACGTTCCCGACATCGATTACATCACCGACATGGGCATAGAGGCGACCGAGTGGGGAACCGTGCGCATAGACGAGAACACTCTCGCGACGAACAGGCCCGGCGTCTTCGCCGGCGGAGACGTGGTCACAGGCCCCAATACCGTCGTCGATGCCATAGCCGCCGGGAAGACGGCCGCCGTGATGATCGACCGCTTCCTTCGAGGAGAGATTCTCAGGCAGCCCGCCGTCGCGAGGCTACCCGAGGTCTACGTCGAGCCCGCCATGTTGAGCGACGAGGAGCTGAGCGAGACTGACAGGGCGGAGTCTCCGACCCTTTCTGTCGAGGCGCGAAGACAGAGCTTCGATGAGGTTGAGATGGCGCTGTCTGTTGAGGACGTAACTCGAGAAGCCAGACGATGCCTGAGGTGCGACCTGGAGTTCACCGAGACGAAGGAAGACGAAGAGGAACACGTGGCGACAAACGAAGAACCTGTGCTGTCTAACTAAGGCCGACTCTGAGCTGAACCACTGAATGGAACCGACCGAAACCACAAACGAAGAGATGAAGATCCGGATCAAGCTCGACGGAGTGCCCGTCGAGGTCGAGACCGGCACGACCATCCTAACGGCCGCATCGACGGCCGGGATAACCATCCCTACGCTGTGCTACTACCGTGGGCTGGGATCGGCCGGCGCGTGCAGGCTCTGCGTCGTCGAGCTCAAGACCGACCGCGGGAGCAGGCTCGTTCCCGCGTGCCACCACGCCATCGACGAGCCCGCGGAGGTGCTCACCCACTCACCGCGGGTGGTCGCGTCCCGGCGGATGACCATCGAGCTGTTGCTTGCGCGCTGTCCCGACGTTCCGGCGCTCAAGGACCTCGCCGAGGAATACGGCGTTGCGACGCCGCGCTTCGCTCCCGATGACGATGATTGCATTCTCTGCGGGCTCTGCGTCAGGACGTGCCGGGAACTCATGGAGATCGACGCGCTGAGCATGGTCGGTCGTGGGTGGAACAGGCGCGTCGCGCCGCCCTACGACAGGAAGTCACTGGTGTGCATGAGCTGCGGCGCGTGCGCCTTCGTCTGCCCTACCGGGCGAATCAAGATCTCCGACATATACTCGGGCCTGGCGGAGGAGAACCTGTCTACGTACGACGAGAGGCTCGTTCCCGTCGGCAACATACGCCTCTCCTACCCTCAGCAGATCCCGAAGGTCCCGGTGATCGATCGAGACAACTGTGTCCACTTCAAGACAGGGGCATGCGGCGCGTGTGAGAGGGTCTGCACGGTCGGAGCGATCGACTACGAGCAGGAGGACCGCGAGGAGGAGCTGAACGTGGGCGCGGTCATCGTCACGCCCGGGTTCGCCCACTACGACGCGAAGCAGAAGGGAGCGCTCGGCTTCGGTCGGTACGCCAACGTCATGACGAACCTGCAGTTCGAGCGCGTCCTGAGCGCGTCGGGCCCGTGCGGCGGAGAGGTCCGGCGCCCGTCGGACGGTTCGCATCCAAGGAAGATAGCGTTCCTGCAGTGCGTGGGCTCCCGTGATACGAACGAGGAGGGGAAGCCGTACTGCTCCTCGATCTGCTGCATGGCGTCCATCAAGGAGGCGGTGATCGCCCGGGAGCACGACTCGAACGTAGAGCCGACCATCTTCTATATAGACATTCGGACCCAGGGCAAGGAATTTGAGCGGTATTTCGAGGACGCGCGCGACAAGCACGGTATCACGTTCAGGCGAAGCAACGTCGCGAAGATCTACGAGAGACCCGACACCAAGAACCTGGTCCTCAAGTACGTCGACGAGGAGACGGAGGAGATCACCGAGGAGGAGTTCGACCTCGTGGTCCTCGCCGCGGGGCTCGTGCCGCACCCCAGCAACGAGGCGCTGTCCGCGAGCCTCGACCTCCGTTTGAACGAGCACGGCTTCTGTGAAGGACACACTCATCAGGTGCCCACGAGCGGGGCGGCCGGGATCTTCACCGGCGGCGGGACGACCGAGCCGCACGACATCCCCGAGACCGTGGTCGAGGGAAGTTGCGCGGCCGCGGGTGCAGCGAGGCTTCTGGCCGACGTTCGCGGCACGATGAGCCGGAAGAAGAAGTACCCCAGGCAAATAGACGTGGCGAAGCAGCTGCCCCGCATCGGAGCGTTCATCTGCCGGTGCGGGATAAACATCGCGGGCACGGTGAACGTCCCAGAGGTCGTCGCACATGCCGCGACTCTGCCAGGGGTAATCCACTCGGCGGAGTTCGTCTACTCGTGTTCGCAGGATTCCCTCGAGATAATGAAGGAGAAGATCAAGGAGCACGATCTGAACCGCGTCATCGTCGCGTCCTGCACGCCCAGGACTCACGAGTATCTCTTCGCCGACACTATCCGCGAGGCAGGCCTCAACCGTTATTACTTCGAGCTGGCCTCGATTCGTGAGCATTGCTCGTGGGTCCACATGCAGCAGCCCGAGCAAGCCACCTTGAAGGCGAAGGAACTAGTTGAGATGATGGTCAACAAGATCCGCGGCGCCAGGCCGGTCTCGCTGGAGTACTCCCCCGTTGTGCACCGCGGGCTCGTCATCGGCGGTGGTGTGAGCGGAATGAACGCCGCTCTGAGCCTCGCGGAGCAGGGATTCGAGTGCGACCTGGTGGAGAAGGACATGCAGCTGGGCGGGAACTACCGCCGACACTGGCTGCCCGTGTCCGAGCTCTACTCCGACTCGTACCTCGACGAGCTCGAAGCGGCCGTTCGCGGCAATCCGAAGATCAGCGTTCACTTGGACTCGAAGGTCACGTTCTTCTCCGGAGTGGTCGGGAACTTCCATGCCAAGATCAAGTGCAACGCGACGGGCGAAGAGGAAGAGGTCAACTGCGGTTCCGCCGTCGTCGCGACCGGCGGCGTCGAACGCGAGACGACCGAGTACGGCTACGGCACGGACGAACGGATCCTCACACAGCTGGAGCTCGAGAAGCGGCTGGCGGACGGGACGGGGTCGCTCGAAGGCGTGCGTAACGTCGTGATGATCCAGTGCGTCGGTTCTCGCGAGGAGCCGAACCTCTACTGCAGCAGGGTGTGCTGCACGGAGGCCATCCGAAACGCCCTCGAGCTCAAGAGAGCGGACCCGGACGTCAACGTCTACATAATCTACCGCGACATCCGGACGTCGGGATTCCGTGAGGAGCTCTATCGCGAGGCCCGCGATTCCGGCGTGGTCTTCCTGCGCTACACCGTGGAACAGAAGCCTGTCGTGGAGGCGGGCCCCGACGGTGTCGGGATTGCGGTGTTCGACCGCATCTCGCGGCGGGAGGTCAGGCTGACGTCCGACCTGATCGTGCTGAGCGTCGGCATCGCCCCGAGGCCGGGGAACGAGGAGCTCAGCAGGGTACTGCGAGTCCCGGTGACGCGCGACGGATTCTTCATGGAGGCGCACGCCAAGATAAGGCCCGTGGATTTCACGTCGGAGGGCCTGCACCTCGCGGGTCTCGCGCACTCGCCACGCTTCACGAGTGAGTGTGTCACCCAGAGTCTGGGTGCCTCGGCGCGCGCGGCGACGGTCCTGTCGAGAGACAAGATCGAGTCGAAGGCGGAGATAGTGGAGGTCAACCTGGCCCGCTGCTCCGGGTGCGCCCTGTGCGTGTCCTCGTGTCCGTACGAGGCCAGACGGATCGACGAGGAGACGGGCAAGGCTCTGGTGGAGGACATTCTCTGCCAGGGGTGCGGAGCGTGTGCCGGGATCTGCCCCAACAAGGCGACGGTCCAGCACCTCTACAGACAGACACAGATCATGCACATGTTGGAGCCCGTGGGAGAGGCCGCCGCGGTCGTCGAAGAGAAGACGACCTCATGATCGAGCCCTCCCCCACGCCGCTGGCGTGGCCCAAGGGGTCCGCCAGGCGGAAAGGAGACGCGGTGAAGGCAACATCCGAGGCGGTTGAAACTACGCGGAACGAGGGGACGGGCGAGTTCGAGCCGCGGGTCCTGGCGTTCGTCTGCAACTGGTGCACCTACGCCGCGGCAGATCTTGCGGGTACATCGAGGATCCAGTATCCGCCGAACATCAAGCTGGTTCGACTGATGTGCAGCGGCGCCGTGGACCCGGTCTACGTCCTCCGCGCCCTGGCGGGTGGGTTCGACGGCGTGCTGATCGGCGGGTGCCGACCGGGCGACTGTCACTACCAGTCGGGCAACTACAAGGCGCGACGTCGGATTACGGTCCTTCGCGAGATCCTCCGGAACATAGGGCTGGACGAGGACAGGGTGTGGCTCAGGTGGATCTCTGCCAGCGAGGGCAGCCAGTTCGCGGCGACGGTCAGCGAAATGGTCGAGCAACTCAGGGGCAAAGGTCCGAGCGTTCTCACACGGAACTGGAACAAGTAGAGACCTATGAAGAAGAGACTGAAGCTCGACGTGAGCCAGGACGGAATGGAGAAGGCGGTCGCACGGTTCGCCAGGCGGCTCCTGGCGTCGGACGAGATCGACCTGGTCTTTCTGGGTCAGTATGACGGGCAGGGCGAGGCGGTGTACGGAACCCTCGCGAGCGATCTTGACCCGGCCGTCCCCGCTCCGCTCGTGCCATACATGAACGGCAACAAGGGCCGCGAGGCGGGGCTGGCCGCGCCGAGGAGGAGAAGCCTCAAGACGGCGGTCTTCCTGAGGCCGTGCGAGGCCAGGGCCTTCATCGAGCTCTCCAAGCTCAAGCAGGCGGACCGGGACAGCGTGCTGCTCATCACGTGCGACTGTCCTGGGACGCTGAGCCTGGACGACTACAAGAGCTACAGGGAGAAGTACTCCGACGCGAGAGAGGGAGTAGACACGTTCTACGCGCCCTTCAGACAGGGAGGCCGCCTCGAAGGGTCCGACGTCCGCGAGTGCTGCACCGGCTGTGACTCGCTCGCGCATCCGAACAGCGACATTCGCATGCTGGTCGTCGGAGTTCCGAACGGAGAGATGGTCATCGAGGCGGGCTCGGAACTCGGAGAACGGATGCTCGCCGGGCTGGAGGAGGACGAGCCAGGGCCGATCGACGAGAACGCGAGACGCCAGTTCGCCGAGAAGCAGAGCGAGACGCGCGCCGCGCTGGACGCGCGCTGGGACGAGGGCGTCAACTCAGTGGAGGACCTCATCTCCGTGCTGCAGTACTGCCGCAGGTGTTACAACTGCCGCGCCGAGTGTCCGATCTGCTACTGCCGGGAGTGCATCTTCCAGACGGCCACTTTCGAGGTGACCCCCGATGCCTTCGGCAAGCGCGCCGAGCAGTTCGGCGTCGTCAAGATGCCGCCCGACACGCTCGTGTTCCACCTGACCAGGCTGAATCACATGGTGACTTCGTGCGTGGCGTGCGGCCAGTGCACGGAGGCCTGTCCGCAGGGAATCCCCGTCGGACGGCTCTTCACGGCCGTCGGTGACAAGGTGCAGAGAGTGTTCGACTACAGTGCGGGTATGGACCCGGAGGAAGAGCTACCTCAGACGGTCTTCAGAGA
>DAOWER010000016.1 GCA_030638405.1 Candidatus Eiseniibacteriota bacterium
CTGTCCTCGAGCGCGCTCTCGCCGACGGGGACCGGGGACTGGGAGACTACAGCGTAGAGCTTGCGGACGCGGCGCTCGAGCACATGGTCGACAACTCGTTGGGAGACGCGAGGAAGGCCCTGGCGGCTCTGGAACTGGCGGCGCTCTCGACGGCGCCGGACAGGAACGGCGTCATCAGGATAGGGCTGGACGCCGCGAAGGAGTGTCTGCGTCAGCGCGTGGTCCGCTACGACAGGGACGGCGACTCGCACTACGACGTGGCCTCGGCGCTCATCAAGAGCATCAGGGGGTCACAGCCGGACGCCACGCTGCATTGGCTGGCGAGGATGATGGAGGGTGGGGAGGACCCGAGGTTCATCGCACGCAGGCTCGTGATCGCAGCCTCAGAGGACGTGGGGCTGGCCGACCCCGGCGCTCTTGGGGTGGCGGTTGCGGCGGCGCGGGCCGTGGAGATGCTCGGGATGCCGGAGGCGAGATACGCGCTGGCAGAGGCGGCGGTCTACCTCGCGACCGCGCCGAAGAGCAGGAGCTGCGCGGACGCGATCGCGAGGGCCTCTGAGGACATCGGGAACGGCGTGGCGTTTGAAGTTCCCGATCACCTCAGGGACGCAAGCTACAAGGGGGCGGAACGGCTGGGGCACGGGGAGGGCTACACGATGCCCGCCTCGGAGGCCGAGGGTCGCGCCCAGGACTACCTGCCGGAGCATCGATGCTACTACCGCCCCGGCGACCGTGGATATGAGAGGGAGGTCCGGGAGCGCCTGAACAAGTGGGACGGCGCTCTCACGTCCGCCCCAACGGAAGACCGGACGTAGGTTCGTGACTCCGGGCGGACGAGAGGCTAAAGGGACCGCAATTAGATAGATGGGAGGGGGAGGAGTACATGGACAACAACCTGGTATCTGTAGTCATAATGTTCCTTATCGGCGTCGCCGTCTTCCTTGCGGGCTGGTTCGCGAGGAGGCTGGTCGACCGCAGCAAGATCGTCAGCGCCGAGGAACTGGCCGAGAAGATTGTCAGGGAGGCTCAGCGGGAAGGCGAGACCCAGAAGAAGGCCGCCGTGCTCGAGGCCAAGGACGAGTGGTACAAGGCCAAGGCCAAGTTCGAAGAGGACACGCAGTCGACCCGGTCCGAGCTCGACAAGCTCCAGCGATCCGTGGAGAAGCGTGAGGAGAACCTCAACCGGAAGGTCGAGTTCCTGGACAAGAAGGAGCATGAGCTCAACACGCTGACCGAAAACGTGAAGAAGACCGAGACTCAGGTCTCCGAGCGCACCGAGAAGCTCTCCAGGCTCATCGATGAGCAGAACGAGAGGCTCGAGCGGATCGCGGGCATGAACCGCGACGACGCGAAGAAGCTCCTCATCAAGAACATGGAGAGCGACGCGAGGCTCGAGGCCGCGCGCATGGTCAAGGACATCAAGGACGAGGCTCGCAGGCAGGGCGACAAGGAGGCGCGCGACGTCCTGACGCTGGCGATCCAGAGGTGTGCCGCGGACCACGTGGTCGAGTCGACCGTGTCGGTCGTGAACCTCCCGGGTGACGAGATGAAGGGCCGCATCATCGGCCGCGAGGGCAGGAACATCCGGGCCTTCGAGACCGCGACCGGCATTGACGTCATCGTCGACGACACTCCGGAGGCCGTCATTCTCTCCGGCTTCGATCCCGTGAGGCGTGAGGTCGCGAGGCTCGCGCTCGAGCGCCTCATAACCGACGGCAGGATCCACCCCGGGCGGATCGAGGAAGTCGTCAACAAGGTGTCCAAAGAGCTGGACGAGCATATCGTCGAGCTGGGCGAAGAAGCGTGTCTCGACGTCGGCATTCACGACCTGAAACCCGAGATGATCAGGCTTCTGGGCAGGCTTCGCTACCGCACCAGCTACGGCCAGAACATGCTTCAGCACTCCAAGGAGGTCGCGTACCTCTGCGGTCTGATGGCCGGTGAGCTGGAGTTTAACGTGGCGATCGCGAAGAGGGCAGGGCTACTGCACGACATCGGCAAGGCCGTCGACCAGACGATGGAGGGCACTCACGCTGCCCTCGGCGGCGAGCTGGCGCGGCGATACAGCGAAGATGATATCATCGTCAACGCCATCGAGTCACACCACGAGGACGTCGAGCCGACGTCCATGATCGCTGTGCTCGTCCAGGCGGCGGACGCCGTGTCCGGCGCGAGGCCGGGCGCGAGGCGAGAGACCCTGGAGACATACATCAAGCGCCTCGAGAAGCTCGAGTCCATAGCGGGCAGCTTCCAGGGCGTCGAGAGGTCGTACGCGATCCAGGCGGGGCGCGAGATCAGGATCATGGTCCAGCACCGCAAGATCGACGATGCGCGCGCCGAGGCGCTCGCGTCGGCCGTGGCCAGAAAGATAGAGGCCGAGCTCAAGTATCCGGGTCAGATCAAGGTGGTGGTGATCCGGGAGACACGCGCCGTCGAGTACGCCAAGTAGGGCGTACGTTCCGCGGTTCGACAACTGACGGGAGCCGTTGTTGAGGATCCTCTTCATCGGGGACATAGTCGGGCGCACGGGCAGGCGCGCACTGGCCGCGCTCCTGCCGGAGCTGGTCGCGGCGCACCGTGTCGACTTCACGATCGCCAACTGCGAGAACGCGGCCGGCGGTATCGGGATCACACCGAGGATCGGGGACGAGCTTCTCGCCCTCGGGATCGATGTTCTCACGAGCGGCAATCACGTGTGGGACAAGAGGGAGGCGTTCGATTTCCTCGCGACCTGCGACCGCGTGCTCAGGCCCGCCAACTACCCGCCCGGAGCGGCCGGGAGGGGGGCGGGCGTCTACAAGTTGCGCGATGGCGTTGCTGTCGGAGTCGTCAACCTGCAGGGGCGCGTGTTCATGCGGGAGATCGACTGCCCGTTCCGCACCGGCTCCGAGCTCCTGATGGAGTTGCGTGAGCAGACGCCGATTCTCATCGTCGACGTGCACGCGGAGGCCACTTCAGAGAAGCTGGCGCTGGGATGGTATCTCTCCCGCCAGGCGAGCGCCGTTCTGGGCACGCACACGCACGTCCAGACGGCCGACGAGAGGATCCTCGAGGGGCACACCGCCTACATCACGGACGTCGGCATGACCGGCCCCTCCGATTCGGTCATAGGCATAAGGAAGGACCTGTCCATAGCGCGGTTCGTCACGCAGCTTCCGCAGCGCTTCGAGGCGGCGTCGGGGCCCGCGATACTGAACGCTGTGCTGATCGACATCGATGAAGGAACGGGCGCGGCCCGCAGCATCGAGCGCGTGGTCGCGTATCACGACGAGTAGTGCGTCGCTAGCGTCATCCGAAGCGGCGCTGTCCCAGCGGAGGTTGCTCTTGGACACAGTGCTCCTCAAAGGCAAACCGATTGCGGTCGGGATCAGGGAGGACGTTGCGCACCGCGCCGCCGCTCTTCCGTTCGACCCGACACTGGCCATCGTTATGGTCGGAGACGATCCCGCGTCCGCGTACTACTCCGCCAGCATCGAGCGCGCCGCCGCGAAGGTCGGCGTGGTGACACGTCTCGTCGAGCTGGATCCGTCCATCGGTTCCGAGACGGTCGCGAGAGCGATCCGGGAACTGAGCCAGGATACGTTAGTGCACGGCATCATCGTGCAGCAGCCGCTACCCGTCGGGATACCCCCGGCCGTCGTCGAGCAGATCGTCCCCGGCAAGGACGTCGACTGCGCGAGCACCTACTCGCTCGGTCTTCTGATGACCGGGCGCGAGGTGTTCGCCCCCTGCACCGCCCTGGCGGTGCTCGAGATGCTGCACGGCCACGACATCGCCCTGCCCGGCAAGCACGTCGTCATCGTCGGGCGCAGCACCGTTGTCGGGAAGCCCCTGGCCAATCTCCTTCTGCGCAAGAGCGAGCGAGGGAACGCCACCGTGACCGTCTGTCACACGGGAACGAGTGATCTGACGCTGCACACGCGGCAGGCCGACATTCTCGTGGCGGCCATGGGGCGTCCCGGAGCGATTCGCGGCGACATGATCTCGGAGGGCGCCGTCGTCGTCGATGTGGGCGTCAACCAGATCGACGACCCTTCGAGCAAGAAGGGCTATCGTCTGGTCGGCGATGTCGCCTTCGACGAGATGACCGGGCTGGCGTCCGCCGTGACACCCGTGCCCGGTGGCGTGGGCACTCTGACGACGGCGCTTCTCCTGAGAAGCGTGGTGGTGGCGGCCGAGGACGCGTCCACATTGTAGTCACCGCCGGCCCCTTACGGACCCCGTTCAGGAACGACAGACATGCCTGAGAGACAGGACGAGCAGATCTACAGCGTCAGTGAGGTGACCGCCCGCATCAAGGCGGTGCTCGAGACGTCGTTGCCCCTCTTCTGGGTTGAGGGCGAGATATCGAACTTCGTCCACCACACGTCGGGCCACATGTACTTCTCCCTCAAGGACGAGAAAAGCCAGCTTCCCTGTGTGATGTTCAAGATGGCCAACCGCGGCCTGGCCTTTGTCCCGGAGAGCGGGATGAAGGTGGCCGCCTGGGGGCGCGTCAAAGTCTACGAGCCGTCCGGCCGCTATCAGCTCTACGTTGAGACGATGAAGCCGGCCGGCGTCGGCGCGCTCGCCGCCGCCTTCGAGGAGCTCAAACGCCGGCTGGCGGCGGAGGGCCTCTTCGACTCGGAGCACAAGAAGCCGATCCCCCGGTTCCCCGGGACGGTCGCCGTCGTGACGTCGCCGACCGGAGCGGCCGTCCGGGACATCATCCGGGTGATCGGAGAGCGCTTCCCCTCGACGCGAGTGGTCGTCGTGCCCGCGCCCGTGCAGGGCCGCGGGGCCGTCCCGGGGATAGTGCGCGCCATCGAACTCATAGACGAGTGGGGCGAGGCCGACGTGGCGATCGTCGGGCGCGGCGGTGGTTCGCTGGAGGACCTCTGGGCCTTCAATGAGGAGCCTGTGGCGCGCGCCATCTATGCGGCGCGCACTCCGATCGTGTCCGCCGTCGGTCACGAGATCGACACGACGATCGCGGACCTCGTGTCCGACCGACGGGCGGCGACCCCCTCGAACGCCGGCGAGCTCGTGGTGCCCGACAGCCGCGACCTCGCGCGGACGGTCGAGTCCCTTGGATCCAGGCTCGGCGGCGCGGCCGAGGCCGGCGTGGGCGAGCTCCTTCTCCGTATCCGGACGTGCGTCAAGGCGTACGCGTTCCGGCTGCCCGGAGAGCTGGTCGACAGGCTGACGCAGCGGACCGACGAGCACACGCGGCGCCTGTTCGCCGCGGTCACCGTGCGGCTGTACGCGGCCGGCACCCGCGTCGAGCGTCTGGCGTCGGAGCTGAGGCTGGCGGACCCGAGCCACATCATGGCGCGGGGATTCGCCGCGGTCTCCCTGATCCCTTCCCTGAGCCCCGTTCGGTCGGTGGGCGACGTCTCAGACGGTTCGGGAGTCAGGGTGACGGTCGCCGATGGTTCCTTTGACTGCGAAGTGCAGAGCGTGGCTGGAAAGCCCGGGAGGACGAGTTGAGCAAGCGGGCCACTTTCGAGGAAGACATGGGGAAGCTGGAAACGCTGGTTGAGAAGCTGGAGCAGAGCGAGCTGCCGCTCGAGGACTCCATCAAGGCCTTCGAGGAGGGGATGAAGCTGGCGGGTTCGCTCGTGAAGACGCTCGAGAAGGCGCAGGAGCGGGTGAAGAGCCTGATGAAGACGGAACAGGGGGCTTTTGCGCTCGATGCATTCGGGGGAGGAGATGAAGACGAGTAGCGGGGAGCGGAGCCTCAAGGCCCACCTGAGCGAACGCCGCGAGGTGGTAGACGGCGCGCTCGAGCGATTCCTGCCGGACGCCTCCGCGCCGCCCCGGAGGTTGCATGAGGCGATGCGGTACAGCGTCTTTTCGGGAGGCAAGAGGCTGCGCCCGATTCTGGCCCTGACGACCTTTGAGCTCGCGGGCGGTGAGGGCGATGCGGTTCTGGCGCCCGCCTGCGCGACGGAGTTCATACACACGTACTCGCTCATCCACGACGACCTTCCGGCGATGGACGACGACGACCTGCGGCGCGGCCGTCCGACCTGTCACAAGGCGTTCGACGAGGCCACGGCGATACTGGCGGGAGACGCTCTTCTGACGCTCGCCTTCGAGGTCGTCGCGCGTGAGGGACGGCTAACGCCGGAGAGGAGGTTGTCCGTCGTGGCCGAGCTCGCGGCCGCCAACGGTCTCGCCGGCATGGTGGGCGGCCAGGTCGCGGACATGGAGGGTGAGGGAACGCCTGCGATTCTCGAGGCTGTCGAGTTCATTCACCTGCGCAAGACGGCCCTACCTTTGAGGGCTGCCGTTCTCGCGGGCGCTCTGGCAGCGGGAGCGTCTCCGGACGACGTCACCGCGCTCGGCACGTTCGGCGAGAAGATAGGTCTTGCCTTCCAGATCGCCGACGACCTTCTGGACGTGACCGGCACCGAGGAGGAGATGGGCAAGGCGGTCGGGAAGGACGAAGGTCGCGGGAAGCTGACGTACCCGGCGGCGGCGGGAGTTTCCGGCGCCGCGGCCAGGGCGAGGGAACTGACGGATGAGGCGCTCGCGGCCCTGGACGTCTTCGGCGACCGGGCCTGGGCTCTTCGTGAGATCGCGAGCTTCGTGGTGGAGCGAAGGAACTGACGGTCGCTCTGCGACCGGGTGCGCCCCGCCTACAGAGGGGCCGACGGGGAAGTGTGATGGGACGCATACTCGACAGCATAGACTCGCCCTCGGACGTCAAGAAGCTCGGCGTCGCCGAACTCGTGACCCTCGCGGACGAGCTTCGAGATGAGATCATCCGGGTGGTCTCGAGAAACGGCGGTCATCTGGCCCCGAGTCTCGGTGTCGTCGAGCTCACTCTGGCCCTGCACTACGTTTTCGATTCGCCCGACGACAAGCTGGTCTGGGACGTCGGGCACCAGAGCTACGCTCACAAGCTCATCACCGGCCGCAGGGACGACTTCGATACTCTCAGGCAGTACGGGGGCGTCGCCGGCTTCCCGCGGCGCGAGGAGAGCCCCCACGACGCCTTCAACACGGGGCACTCGAGCACGTCCATCTCCGCGGCTCTCGGCATGGCGTGCGCCCGTGACTTCCTGGACGGCGACAACCGTGTCATCGCAATCATCGGCGACGGTTCCCTGACGGCGGGTCTGGCGTTCGAGGGACTGAACCAGGCCGGACATCTCAAGCGGAACCTGATGGTCATCGTCAACGACAACCGCATGTCCATCGCCAAGAACGTCGGCGCGCTGTCGCAGTACCTCACGCGGCTTCTCTCCGCCCCGACCTATCAGCGTCTCGAGTCCGAGGTCTGGGAGATCATGGGCAAGATCCCGGCCGTAGGCTCGAGGGCCAGGGAGCTGGCAAGCAGGGCGCTCGAGGGCATGCGCGGCCTTCTCGTGCCCGGCGTGCTGTTCGAGGAACTGGGATTCAAGTACTTCGGTCCTCTCGACGGGCACAACACGGAGCTTCTCATCGAGGCCTTCGAGCGGCTCAGGTACATGGACGGCCCGCTGCTCGTTCACGTGATCACACAGAAGGGAAGGGGCTACCTGCCGGCGGAGGAGGACGCGTCCCGCTTCCACGGCATCGGCTCGTTCGAGAAGGAGACGGGGACGCTGACGAAGAAGTCGACGGCCATATCGTACACGGAGGTCTTCGGTCGGACGCTCACCGCTCTGGCGGAGAACGACGAGCGCGTCGTTGCGATCACCGCGGCGATGCCGGCCGGGACGGGGCTCGCGGACTTCGCGGGGCGGTTCCCGGAGAGATTCTTTGATGTCGGGATCGCCGAGCAGCACGCCGTGACCTTCGCTGCCGGACTCGCATCAATGGGCATGAAGCCCGTGGTGGCCATCTACTCGAGCTTCCTGCAGCGGGCGTACGACCAGCTGATCCACGACGTCTGCCTGCAGCGCCTTCCCGTGAGGCTCATGATAGACAGGGGAGGGATCGTCGGCGACGACGGTCCCACGCACCACGGCGTCTTCGACCTGACGTTCCTTCGCGCTGTCCCCAATCTCGTGATAATGTCCCCGAAGGACGAGAACGAGCTGGCGGCCATGGTCCGCACGGCTCTGGACTACGACGACGGTCCGACCGTGGTCAGATACCCCCGTGGGGCGGGTCTGGGCGTCAAGATGGACTACGAGCCGCAGTCGCTGCCCATAGGCAAGGGCGAGCTTCTGAGATCGGGCGGGGACCTGAGCTTCATTGCGATCGGTTCGATGGTCGACATGGCCACGAGGGCGGCGGAAGAACTGGCGGGAGAGGGGATCGACGCTTCCGTCATCAATGCGCGGTTCGTTAAGCCGCTCGACCGGGAACTGATCATCGAGGAGGCGTTGAGGACGGGGCGCGTCATCACGCTCGAGGAGAACGTGGCCTCGGGCGGGTTCGGAGCGGCCGTGCTCGAGCTCCTGCAGTCCGAGGGCGCCTCGCAGGTGGCGGTGCGGGTCATGGCCCTTCCCGATGAGTTCGTGACGCACGGGTCCAGGGCGCAGCTGATGCAGGACTGCGGGCTTACGCTCGAGGACGTGGTGGCGTCTGCGCGCGCGCTGGTGACCGCTCAGGAGGTCCGACGAAGGAGGGCGTGAGGCAATGAAGACCGTTGGCATCGTGGCCAATCCTGTGAAGGACGGCGTGAGAGAGGCCATCGACGCTGTGCGAGGCTGGTGTGACAAACACGGGCTCGGCGTGCTGGCCGACGATGGGCTCCAGGCGCACACTTCCGGTTCCGTGCCGTGTGTTCCCTCGAGCGAACTCGTCGAGAGGGCGGAACTGGTTTTCGCCTGCGGCGGGGACGGCACCCTGCTGCGCGCGGTTCGGCTGGTCGCAACGGCCGGGCGAGAGACGCCGGTCATCGGCGTCAACCTCGGAAGCCTCGGTTTCCTGACCCAGATAGCGGAGGAGGAACTCGAGGACGTCCTCAGTCACCTCGACCCCGGTGATCTGCCCTCCAGCAGCCGAATGATGCTTGAGGTGAGAGTCAAGGGGCAGGAAGGGTCCGTGCTCGCTCTCAACGACGTGGTGATGTCCAAGGGAGCCGACTCGCGGATCATGTCCTTCGAAGCACGGGTCGACGGGGAAGTAGTGACACGCTACGCGGCAGACGGCCTGATCCTGGCGACGCCCTCCGGTTCCACGGCATACTCGGTGTCGGCGGGCGGCCCCGTCGTGACGCCGCGAGTCGAGGCCATAATCCTGACGCCGATATGCCCGCACTCGTTGAGCATGAGATCGTGCGTGATCCCTCCCTCCACCGTCGTGGAGGTTGAGATGCTCGCGTGCGACGACAAGACCGTGATCTCGACCGACGGCGACCGTGCCTTCGGTCTGACCGAAGGAGACGTCGCAGAGGTGAGGACCGCCGCGACGCGCGCGGTCCTGGTGGACGTCTCGAAGCACTCGTACTACGAGATCCTGAGGAAGAAAATGCACTGGGCCGGGCGCGTGAGGGAGCGCTGAGGCATGGCAGACACTCCCCGGCCGGTTCTCCGGGACATCACGGCTCTGCCGAACGTGGTGACGCTCGCCCGCATCGCGCTCGTGCCCGTGGCTCTGGTGCTTCTGGCTGGCGGTCACAGGCTCGCGGCCGTCGCCGTTCTGCTCGTGATGTTCGTGAGTGATGGACTGGACGGATACCTGGCCCGAA
>DAOWER010000118.1 GCA_030638405.1 Candidatus Eiseniibacteriota bacterium
AAACCACGGCACGAGGGTGCCTGGCCAGGCGGCTCCCCGGGGAGGTTCAGAGAATGTCGTTTCCGAAGCAAGTGCTGGTTGCAGAACGCGACCCATCCATCCT
Organism: Candidatus Eiseniibacteriota bacterium; assembly: GCA_030638405.1. Taxonomy (GTDB): domain Bacteria; phylum Joyebacterota; class Joyebacteria; order Joyebacterales; family Joyebacteraceae; genus JALGZG01. The sequence goes on from DAOWER010000118.1 coordinate 104, forward strand.
CAGCCAGCTGGCCCGCGCTCTGCGGAGTGCAGGCTACGCCACGTCTGAAGCAGCGTCCGGGAGAGAGGCGCTGCGCTTTGTCCAGATGGAGCACCCGGACCTAGTGGTCGTGGGACTCCATCTACAGGATATCGGCGGCAGGGACCTCGCACGGATACTGGGATCCAACGGCACGTCCGAACCGGTGAGGGCCATCGTCGTGTGCGACACCGGCGTGCCCGCCGACGATTACGCCCTCACGGGCGGAGCGGTCGAGAAGCCGGTCCTGCGCTGGTCGAGCGTGGACGAGGTGGTCACGTGGGTCAACGAGATGTTCGACCTCTCCGTCAGCAAGGACCCGGAACTCTTCACGGAGCCGGTCTCCTGCGGTTCGGTCATGATGGATCCCAGCGACCTGACCGTCAAGATAGACGGAATGGCCATCGATCTCTCGGAACGCGAGTTCCGTTTCCTTCACACGCTGGCCCTGAACGGCGAGCGGACGTGCACGCGGGACGAACTCAAGAGCCTCGTCTGGGGGGAGGAAGCGGAGGTCATTGGCAGGACCGTCGACGTCCTCGTCAGCAGGCTGAGGTCGAAGCTGACCTCGGCGACAGGACGAGAGGTGATATCGACCGTGCGCGGAATCGGTTACCGGTTCACCGGCTGACCGCGTGAGCGCTCGACGGCGCTCGCGGCACCAGGGAAACGCAAGCGCGGCCTCGTCATCGAGGCCGCGCTTCGCATGTACGTCTCCGGGATCGGGCTCTGTAGTGCGGGCGTCTATCTGTACGCCGCGTAGGCCGTCTTCACCTCATCGATGTAGTAGCTTGAATCGAGCCCCTCGAACCCGATCCGCCGTGCCACCTCTTCCGGCGGCAGCTCCGAGCCGAACTCCCAGAGTTCCCTGAGAAACTCCCCCGCCGAGGGCTCGGTCCACCAGTCCTCGCCGAAACGTCCCCTGAGCGCCGTCCTGAGCTGCGCCGCGAGGAACCACGCCTCGAGGTAGTTGACGCCGTAGAAGTCCTCGTTGTCCGCGAGATACCCGAACTCCGGGTGCTCGAGCGGGACCAGGCGAGATTCCCCCATGAGCTCGCCGTACGCGGCCGCCAATTCTTCATCGGACAGCTCGCGCCTGTGCAGCCGGCGCTCGTACCTCATGAGTCCCGCGTAGTAGCGGGCGCTCCCCAGGTCGCTCAGCAGCTGCTTCTTGAGGAAGCGCCGGCGAGTGTCAGCCTCCTCGATCAGTCCGTTGTCCTCGAGGAATCTCTCGTCCGACAGGAGGTCCTCGAGGATGTACGCGTAGGCTTCCGTCGTGCCGTAGTCCCCCAGCCGCTGGAACTCGTACTCTTCCACGCGGACGTACGCGTCGTGGAGCGCGTGGCCCATCTCGTGGAAGAGGCTCTCGTAGTCGTACACCCCTCCGGCCGGCTTGACCAGAATGCGCACGTCCTCGCCCGGGACGACCGCATAGGAAGCGGCCCTCGGCTCCTTGTCGGGCCGGTCCTCATCGTCGATGCTGATAGCCTGGAGATCGTCCAGGTCGATGCCCATCCCCCGAAGCACATCCTCGAGCAGACCGACCGTGCCCTCGGCCGGGAAGTGCCGGTCGAACTCCTCTCCACGGAAGAGACGGCCCCGGTCGTAGTCCTCGACCTCGGTGACATCGACGCCGAAGATTTCGTTCGCGGCCTCGCCGGTCAGGTCGAGATAGATGTCGTCTGTCTCTTCGAGGAAGGCGACGACGTTCTCCTCGAACGCGTCGAAGTCGATGCCGCGTCTGGCGGCTTCGTACTCGTCCAGGTCGCCGAACCCGAAGTCCCTGAGCTTCTCGCGCGTGGAATCGACGAGTTTCTTCCTGAGCGGATTGGTCTCGGTGACGGCGAACTCGCCGAGCGCAAGGTAGTAGCTCTTTCTGGTCGCGCTGTCGGTCTCGTTGTAGAGCTCGATCCCGAGGTCCCTGTAGGCGAACTCCTCGCCCCCGGCTGTCACTCGACCGGTGGCCTCGATGTTCGCGATCTCGTCGTAGAACTCCGCCTGGTCGTGCCACACGGCGGTGCCGACCAGGTCGTAGAACAGGAAGTCGAGCTGCTTGCGCTCCCTCGGGTCCCGCTCGCGGTCCCTCAGTGAACCGACGAAGCGCACGAGGCCCGGGTCGGCCAGGTCGGCGTACTCCGCGACGATGTCCGCCACGTTCAGCTCGTGGCCGTATGCGTCGCTGTCGTAGTACGCTTCCATGACGCGGGCGGACATCTCGTCCGCTCTGGCGCGCACGTCCTCGACATCGTATCTGGGGCCGCAGCCGGATACTAGAAGCGCGGTCGCGACGGTGAGTGCCGCGACCGCGGAGAGGCGGGTGTGTCTCATGTGGGGGCGCTCCGTCCTTTCGTATGACCGCTCGCGTGCGGTCGGTCAGTGGCCCGGCTGCAGTCTCACCGGCGGCGCGACAGGCGTGCCTGGCTGCAGTGCTGGTGCCGTCCCATGTCACCGATAGAGCGCCTTGACCCGCCCCCAGCTCAGAGTCTCGACAGGGACAAACGGCGAATGTCCCTCGATCGTGAGCGAGTACTCGATGCCGCACTCATACGCCGGATCCCACGAGTAGGTGGACACGAAGATCGCGTAGTAACCCCAGGGAAGGCACTCGGTCAGCGTGGTCGGAGTGCACTCGTCGGCCGTCGTGTAGCTGTAGAACGCCGGATTGTCGCAGAGACCGTCGACGAACCCGAACAGCACGCCGAACTCGGCCTCGACCGTTATGCTGAAAGGCACGGGCTCGCCCCACACTGAGAACATGTACCAGTCCGTGTCCCTGTATGTAGCGCCGTTGCTGTACTCGTACACGCCGCTCTCGCCGCAGTAGGTGATGGGATCCGGGCTGGAGAAGACGATCGAGAA
>DAOWER010000096.1 GCA_030638405.1 Candidatus Eiseniibacteriota bacterium
GGTCCGGAAGCGACGCGAGGTCTATCATGTGGCGGGCACACGGGTTCACATGGACGCGGTCGAGGGTCTCGGGGAATTCATAGAGCTCGAGGCGGTGCTGGGTCCTGACGAATCACAGGAGGACGGTCGCGCACGCGTGCACGAACTCGCCGACGCGCTCGGCATATCCGACGGGGACCTCGTCGATCGGGCATACATCGACCTGCTGCTCGAGCGTCGAACCGAGGAGGATGATGCATGAGTTCCGTTGAGGTGCGCGACATGACCAGCGAGGACGAGTACTTCGTCTCGACGTGCACCCACGAGAACGAGTCCGAGGAGATCGATGCCTCGGCGCGCCGGCGGCTCGCCTGGCTGCGCTCTCGCGAACCCGATGGGTTGCGTGTGAAGGTCGCGCTCAGGGACGGCAGACGCGTGGGCTTCCTCTACGCGGTGCCCATCGAGATCAGTCCCTGGGGGCCGCTGGGTGAAGACCTCCTGGTCTTTCCCTGCCTCTACGTGCTGGTCGATGAGCAGAAGAACGGCGCAGGACGGGCTCTCATGGAGGCCGCAGAAGAGGAGGCGTTGCGCCAGGGCAGGAAGGGCGTCGCGACAAACGGCTACAACTGGGAGAATGACTTCTGGTTCATGCCGGCGTCCTTCTTCGATGCTTTCGGATACGAGGTAGCGGAGCGGCGCGGCCTGATATCGGTGATGTGGAAGCCGCTCGATCCTGACGCGAAGCCGCCGCGGATGCTCGAACCCGCATACGAGTTCGAGCCCGTGCCGGGGAAGGTCGTGGTGGACCTTTTCTGGCACACGTTCTGTGAAACCTGCGACATCGAGGCCTCCAGGGTCAGAGAGGTCGCAGCGGAGTTCGGCGACGAAGTGGTGCTCAGAGAGTACTGCGGGGACGACCGCGACACCTTGCTCAAGCATCAGATCCCCCGAGCCATCTACGTTCAGGGTAACGAGATCGGATGGGGATATGAAGCACCCAGGGACGGTATTAAAGACGCCATCAAGGCAGCGCTCGAGCGAGTCGACACCGGAGAGGCGTAGGCCCACGATGAACTTCACGCTGAGGAAGATGACGCAGCAAGATCTGCGTGCCGTGGCCGAGATCGAGGCCGGTGTCTTCACCGACTGGTACAGGATCTACCGCCGCGAGCCCGAGCCTTTGTCCGAGAGGACGGTCGAGGCCCTTCGCTATGCCATCTCGCTCGACCCCGACGGCAATCTCGTGGCCGTGGCCGACGACGGTGCCATGGTCGGTTTCATCCTTGCGAGAACGTGGGGGAGGATCGGCTGGTTCGGCACTTTCGGCGTGCCCACGCAGTTCCAGGGGCTCGGCATAGGTACCGCCCTCATCAACCGCGCGGTGGACTACCTGGAACAGAAGGCCGACGTCATCGGGCTGGAGACCATGCCTGAGAGCGGGGCGAACATCGGCCTCTACACCAGGCTCGGATTCGCGGCCACCTACCCGACCCACATACTGGACCTGCCGCTCATACGCGAGGCGGAGAGGTTCAGCGACGCGCGCGTCGAGGACGCGGTCGCCTGGGAGACGCTGGGGAACTCGGGCCGACGTCGCGCACTCAAGGAGATGCGCGAGATAAGCGACTCGATTCTGTCCGGCCTCGATTACTCGGGAGAGGTGGAGGCCATCCACGCTCACGGCTTCGGACGGACGCTTCTCTCCCGGGGAGAGGGCGACAGGCTCGACGGCTTCGCTATCTTAAGAAGCACTTCCATCAGGCGTGAGAACGTATCGGGCCGCGCCTACCTTCATGCCCTCGCGGTGAGACCGAGCGCGGACGGCCCGTCCGTTCTCGACGACCTCCTGCGTCAGGTCTGGGCGTCCTGCGTGTCGTTAGGGTTAGCCCGCGTGGCGGCGGGCTTAAGCGGGCGCTACCAGAACGCGCTGCCCCTGCTCCTCGAACGCGGCTTCCGCGTCATGCGAGCAGGTATTCGGATGGTCCGCGTGCCTGTTTCGGAGGAGGTGTTCCGGACGTCGGATGCGATTCACCTGTCGAGGTGGGCGGGCTAGTCGATCACATGCAGAAGGTCGGACAGCAGGAAGTAGAGCCGTCCGATGAGAAGTGAGATACGCGCCATCAGCGTGTATCCGAAGGACGCACCGAAGCTAACCATGATGAACACGATGCCGACCCGCGCCGCCCATCCCAGCGCACCCTTGTGGGGCTTCGAGAAGTAGAAGTAGAGGATCGTCGTTACCACGCCCACCGTCAGAATGACGTTGTTGATGCTCACCATGTTCCATCCCGTCACCGGCAGGAGCGTCGCCTGCAGCTGGGGCATCACGTAGCCCTGGATGTTGGCCGTTCTCCCCAATCCCGCGCCGATGCCCACCGTGAAGGCGATGGGCCATCTCGACAGCCACGCAGTCTTTGTGAACCAGCGCGACAGCATGATCAATCCCAGCGCGCCGGGAACCAGCAGGA
>DAOWER010000230.1 GCA_030638405.1 Candidatus Eiseniibacteriota bacterium
CGTCAGACCTGACCGCGCTCGGGCCTGAGCCGGAGCGCCAGTTCGAAAGCAAAGACGAAGATGAAAGGGAAAATCATCCAGCCGTTCTTGTTCGCGAGCACGATGGCCAAGCAGAAGAAGATGAGCGCGCGGACGCCGTTGGCGATGGGTGTCCCGACGGCGTGCTCGTCGCGCGTCCGGTGGACGCTCACCTGCGCGTGCAGCTGAAGCGCTACGGCGGCGGCCAGCACCATCCACGCCGGGAAGCCCCCGCCCGTGAGAACCACCACCCACGCGGTGAGACCCGCGACGACGAGAGCCGTGACGTCCCCGTAGACAGCGTTGGCCTTCCACCCGAAGACGACGGGGAACGTCCGGTACCCCGTCTCGCGATCAGCCGAGATGTCCTTGAAGTAGCCCATCACCACGAAGTTCGCGTAGCCCGCGAAGACCGCCATGATCGACAGACAGAACGCGGGCGTCCGCAGGTCGCCGAAACGGATGAGCTCACCCAGACTGTAGTCCCTGTCGACGAGCCGGCCCATTATCGGCAGGACCGCGACGATCCACGAGTTCCACGGTGGACCACCCCACCACCTGCGCTTGAAGTACGTGTAGGTCAGCAGGCCTATGACCGCGAGGAATCCCGGCAGCAGGATCCACGGGTTCAGGTATGCGAGGACGAGCACGACGACGGTGAGCCCGAAGAGACTGACCCAGAAGACCTGCGCTCTCGATACCACTCCCCGCACGAGCGGGCGGTACGGCGCGGAGATGGCGTCTGTGTCGGTCTGGAAGCAGTCGGTCAGGGCCTGGCCCAGTCCGTACGAGAAGAAGAGCGGAACGAAAGCAAGGGCGACGCGCCAGAGCGGCGGGTTTTCGATGAACGCGAGTCCGACCATCCCGGCGGCCCCCGACACGAAGAGCAGGTACGGCCGCATCGTCACGACGTATGACGTCAGGAAGCCCCAGCTCAGCAGACGGTACCTGGTCTCGCTCATTGCGGCGTCCCCCTGGCCAGTTCTGCGGGGTCGGGCCCTTCAAGGTCGAGTCCGGAGCGGTCAGCGTGCCCGGGCGCGGGCCCGCGGCGTCAGATGAGCCCCAGCCTGCCGCCCACCAGCTTGAACTTGTCCAACGCCTTCTGAAGGTCGGCGTTCTCCAGGCTTGCCATCATGCTGACACGTATCAGGGAACCCTCCTTCGGCACGGCCGGCGACACAACGGGGTTCACGATCACCCCTTCGTCCTCCAGACCGCCCGCCATCAGGAAGGTCTTCTCCTCGTCACCGACGAGGATGGGTATGATCGGGGTTACGGTCGGCTCGAGGCTGAAGCCTGCTTCAGAGAGCCCCTCCCTCAGGAAGTCAGTGTTCTTCCCGAGCTTCTTAATGAGCTCGGGCTCTTCGTCGATGACCTCGAGACACGCCAGCACCGTGGCCATGGAGGACGGCGTTGGGCTGGCCGAAAAGATGAAGGGCCTGGACCTCAGCTTGAGGTAGGACACGACCTCCCGGGTCGAAGCCGTGAAGCCGCCGATGGTGCCCAGCGACTTGCTGAACGTTCCGCAGACGAAGTCAATCTGCCCTTCCATGTCGAAGTACTCGAGCGTTCCCCGGCCGGTGGCGCCTATCGTGCCGGTCCCGTGCGCGTCGTCTATCATGATCGACGCGCCGAACCGGTCGGCGAGCTTCTTGATGCCAGGGAGGTTACCGAGCGTCCCCTTCATGCTGAACACGCCGTCCGTCACGATGAGCTTGTCGGACGATGCGTCGCACTCCGCGAGCCCCTCCTCGAGACTCGCCATGTCGTTGTGTTTGTAGACCTTCACCTCAGCGCCGGTCAGCCGGCAGCCCTCGACGATGCTCGCGTGGTTGAACTCGTCGCTCAGGACGACGTCACCTTCCTCCGTCATCGCGCTGATGGTCCCCATCATCGTCATGAAGCCGGTGCTGAAGACGACGGCCGCCTCCATCCCCTTGAACTCCGCGAGCTTCCTTTCGAGCCTGTTGTGAAGGCTGGTGGTGCCCGTGAGCACGCGGGAGCTGCACGCGCCGGTACCGTACTCCTCTAGCGCCCTGACCGTCGCCTCGACCACCCTGGGGTGCGTCGCCAGTCCGAGGTAGTTGTTCGAGCCGAGCATGATGAGCTTCCGGCCGTCCATCGTGACGACAGGGCTGGCGGCGGGATCGAACTGACGAAGGTAGAAGAACTGGTTGGCGGCCTTGAGAGAGTCTATCGAGGCGTTGAATTCGCGGCACTTGTCGGAGAGAGCCATCGGTCATCTCCCGTGAGTGAGGGTGGTCGCGAACACCGGCCCACCCGGTCCGAGGTCCGTTCCGGCCGCCTGTGGACCGCTTGGCAACCTTACGGCCAGCTGTCTGGGTCGTCAAGCCTTATCCGTTTCAGCATAGTGAGTTGCGGAGGGACGCACGTCGGTCGCAGAAACCGCTTGCCAGGTTTGGCCGCAGGTCGTACCATGCACGCCACAAGTCATCGCTGAGCATGATTCGCTTCCGGGGGGAAGAGGCCTGTCGGTCGCGCGGTGCCGGACGAGGCCCGCTCAGCAGAGAACCAAGGGGGTGAGCTGGTGAGAATTCTGGTGCTGTGCATCGCCGTCGCGATACTCGCGCTGGGCGTCTTTGCCTGTCAGCAGGCTCAGGAGACGCCGGCGGAGCAGGCCGAGACGCAGGTGGAAGAGGCCGTCGAGGAAGTCCTGGAAGAGACCGCCATGGTCGACCCGGTTTGTAGCATGGGGGTCACGGCAGAGTCGGAGTGGACGGCCGAGTATGAGGGCGTCACGTTCTACTTCTGCTCTCAGGACTGCCGCGACAAGTTCATCGAGGAGCCCGGCAAGTACCTCGAGGCCCTGGGCGAAGAGATCATCGAAACGTAGCACGAGCATTCGCGACGAGAATGAACCGAGCCGCCTCACATCGAGGCGGCTCGCTTCGTTTCCGGTCGTACGTTCCTGACGCTCGTTCCCTACTCGTCCGCGTGACTGTTCGAGCCTATCATCTTCGACCGGACGCGCTCCCGGTCGACCGGACCGACATCGATCCTCACCATTGCTCCGTCGCCCACTCTTCTGCACAGAACGGTGGTCGCACCGCGTCCACCTGACTTGCCGTACCGGGCAGTGATGGTCGCGGCGATCGCGAGGTCATCCTTCCCCACACCGCCGCGCACAAGAGTGAGTGGTCCGGGCTCTCCGCTGACCTCGAGGGCATGGTCTCCGTTGCGCAGCTCGTTCCCGAGCTTGTGGTTCTCGTGTTCGTCGCGACCGACGACCGCTTTCGCGCGAGCGCTTAGGCGGAAGTGCCGTCCGAGCTTCAGAATGCTGACGTCTTCCTTGCGGAGTTCTCCGTCGTGCTCGAGAAGGTCGCGAAGCCGCTGGGCGAAAATGGGGTCGGTCAGAAGACACCCGCCGGCCGGGCAGGGATAGTCCCTGATCCCCATGCCCTCGGCCAGAGCCATCTGAGGCTTGCGTGAGCGCCCGCTCACCGCGAGCAGCTTCTCACGGTCCAGCCAGCCCTCCTTCTCGGGGATCGTGGGTTCCATGAGCCCCGCCGAGAGCGGCCTGACGACGTAGCCCGCAAGCCCCGATTCCCTGTCGATGAGCCGCATGGCGTCGCGCCGCTGGGACATCGGCCGCTGGCCGAGCACCTCGCCCGTCACTACGAAGGAGGCGCCTATCTCCTCCATGTATTCTCTCGCCTTCCGGAACATCATGATCCTGCAGTCGAGGCAGGGATTCATGCCGCTTCCGTACCCGTGCCTCGGGTCCTCGACGATAGTGAGGAATTCGTCCGTCGCGTTGACGGCCTTGAGATCGATCCCAAGCTGACTCACGGCGGTCCGCGCAGACGAACAGGACGACCCCTTGGGCGTGCAGCAGCAGAACATGGTCACGAGATTGAACGCGAAGACCTCGATTCCCTGGTCCAGCATCAGCTGCAGCGCGATCGTGCTGTCGAGTCCACCAGAAAGAAGACCAACTGCCTTCACAACATGCCCTCCGGGTTGCGCCGTGCGACTGCCACAGGGGTACCCTCCGCTTTTGATGCTCGTGTACGGCCGAGGTCGCAGCGCGGCATTGACAGAGACTGGCGGCGGTGGGCCGGGCCGGGCGGGAGCGGCCGGGCCTGCCGGACTCGCCAAGACACCCTCGTCGAGGAGACCGCCGGCGGCCCATTGCCGCGGACGGGGGGCCGCCGGACTTCCGTGCGCGTTTCCTCTCCATATCGCACCTGATGTCACGAGCCGCCTGAGCCCCCAAGCGATCCTGAAGCGCCGTTCATCCAACCTTCAGCACGCGGGGCAACTCTCAGCTTGATACTTGACACGACTACCCAAACACGATACTATGAGTAAGCGTCAGATTCAGCTGAACATCTATGCTCTGGGAGCGAGGCTCCGGCAGCGCCGCCTGCAGGAGCTTGGTCGGTTGCTGTCGTGCAGCCAGGAACGCGGCGCAAGCAGAAGGAGAAGCACCATGACCGGAAATGCGAAGGCAACATTGACAGTGTGCGCGGCACTCCTCCTCATCCTCGCGGCGTCACCTCTTGCCCTGGCCGATGCGGTGTGGGGCACCGGACTCGTGTTCGCGGCGACGGAGCCGGGCTTCGAGGGCTACTGGGAGTACTGCTACCACATCTACTGGGACACGACCGAGTACGGCGGCCACGGCCTGAGCCACTCGACCATCTACCTCGCGCTGGCCGGCTGCTCGTGCGCCTGCGACCCGGGGTTCTTCGGCCACCGGGTTCCGGCCGGCCTCGCGTTCGGTGAGGAGAGCTGCGAGATCGACATGTACAGCACGTTCGACTGCCCCGGTAACCCCCACTTCCCGCTCGACGGCCCGACGATGAAGTTCGAGCCGGACGAGACCAACTGCGAGCTGGGCGTGACCGGTTGGATGCATGTCTGCTACTTCTCGCTCTTCCCCCCGACCGAGCCTGGCATCTTCGAGGACCACCTGGGAATCAAATTCGGTCTGAACGTGGAGACGGGCGACCTCGATGGCGTCATCCCCTACTGCGACTGCTCGGGGAACCCGACCGAGTTCGGGACGTGGGGTACCATCAAGGCGCTGTACCAGTAGCCAGCCAGCTGCACGCAACGAATATCTCCTGCCCAGCTACGGCCGGTGCAGGAGCTGCTGAGAAGGCCGGGCGCGGATCATAGCGGAGTTGCACCCAGCCGCCCGGACCTGACCAGCACAGAAGCGGGCTGCTCTCATGAGAGGGCAGCCCGTTCTCTCATGTCACCGGACCCCCGCTCGCTTCCTGGAACCCCCGCTCGCTTCCTGGAACCCGCGCTCGCTTCCTGGGACCCGCGGTCACGCGGGCAGGCGACCCGCGCTTCCCCACGCCGCGCCCCCATCCGTCGTGTCCTCTATAGCACCTTCCCACTTCGCTGAGCGGTCCATCATAAGTCAAAATGGACAATTACCACTTGACAGGTCAGGCAGTCGAGGAGAATAATGATTTCTGGTCACGCGAGGTTGGTGGTCGACGTTCGGCCTCGCCCAGTTCGGACAGGAGGTGTGCCATGCCCGTTGCTATGCGCCTCACCCTCGCTGTCGCTGCAGTGGCGTTGCTCTCCACGATCTGCCCCTGCGCTGCTTCGGCCGACGCTGTCTGGGGAACGGGACTCTGCTTTCCGGCTTCGGAGCCTGGTTTCGAGGGCTACTGGGAGTACTGCTATCACATCTACTGGGACACGACCGAGTACGGCGGCTACGGACTCAGCCACAGCACGGTCTACCTCGCTCTGGCGGAGTGCGTCTGCGCCTGTGACGACGGCTACTTCGCCCACCGCATCCCCGCCGGAGTCGGCATCGGAGAGGACAACTGCGAGGTCGTGTACTACAGTGAGTTCGATTGCGAAGGAAACCCCCACTTCCCCCTCGACGGACCGACCATGAAGTTCGAACCTGAGGAGGGAGACTGCGAGCCAGGCCCGGTCGGCTGGATGCACGTCTGCTACTTCTCGCTCTTCCCCCCGACTGACCCTGCCGTCTTTGAGGGTCACCTCGGCATCAAGTTCGGCTTGAACGTCGAGCTGGGGGACCTGGAGGGCGTGCTCCCCTACTGCGAGTGCGACCCGAGCCCGACGGAGCTCGGCAGCTGGGGAACTATCAAGGCCCTGTTCAGGTAGGACGCTTCCTCCGCGGACGCGACCGTGAACGGCGAGTAACACACAACGAAGCGGGCTGCCTCACTGAAGGCAGCCCGCTTGCTCTTTCATCGCGGCGCTCTCACGCTGACGGCCGCGGGCCGCGCCCGCCGTCGCAGTGCGGAATCCCGCTAATACATCTCCCCACCCGGCATCGCCGACGGCTTGTCCTCCTCCGGCATGTCGGTCAGGATCGCCTCGGTCGTCAGGAGCAGGCTCGCGACGCTGGATGCGTTCTGCAGGGCCGTCCGCACGACCTTCGCCGGATCGACAATGCCCGCCTTGATGAGGTCGGTGTACTCCTGAGTCGCCGCGTTGTAGCCGTAGGACGGGTTCTTCTGTCCCTTGACCTCCTCAGCGACGATCGATCCCTCAGCGCCCGCGTTCGTCGCGATCTGGCGAATGGGGGCCTCCAGCGATGTAGCGACGATATCGATGCCGGTCTTCGCGTCCACCTCGCCATCCTTGAGGTCCTTGAGAACCTGGGAGATGCGCAGGAGAGCCACGCCGCCACCGACGACGATTCCTTCCTCAACGGCGGCTCTGGTGGCGTGAAGCGCGTCCTCGACGCGCGCCTTCTTCTCCTTCATCGATATCTCGGTCGCGGCACCGACGCTGATCACGGCCACACCACCGACAAGGCGAGCTCGCCGTTCCTGGAGCTTCTCCTTGTCGTAGTCGGACGTGGAGCGCTCGATCTCCGCCGCGATCTGCTCGATCCTGCCCTTGATGTCGGACTTCTTTCCGCCACCCTCGACGATCGTCGTTGTGTCCTTGTCGAGGACGATGCGCTTGGCCTGACCGAGGTCGTCGAGCGTCGCGGCCTCGAGCTTGAGGCCCTTCTCCTCCGATATGACCTGTCCGCCCGTCAGGACCGCCATGTCCTCGAGCATCGCCTTCCGGCGGTCGCCGAAACCGGGCGCCTTGACGGCAGCGCCCTGGATGGTCCCGCGGAGCTTGTTGACCACGAGCGTCGCCAGAGCCTCGCCGTCGATGTCCTCGGCAACGATGAGGAAGGGGCGACCCATCTGGGCGATCTTCTCGAGAACCGGAACCAGGTCACGCATCGCTGAGATCTTCTTGTCGTGAAACAGGATGTAGGCGTTCTCCAGAACGGTCTCCATCCTCTCGGCATCGGTGACGAAGTAGGGCGAAAGGTAGCCACGGTCGAACTGCATACCCTCGACCACGTCCAGAGAAGTCTCGATGCTCTTCGCCTCTTCGATCGTTATGACGCCGTCCCTGCCAACCTTCTCCATCGCGTCGGCAAGGAGTTCGCCGATCTCCGAGTCGTTGTTCGCTGAGACCGTAGCGACCTGCGCGATCTCCTCGCGACCCTTGACCACGTGGCTCAACTTCGTGAGCTCCGCGATGGCCGCGTCGACGGCCTTCTCCATGCCCCTCTTCAGACGAAGGGGGTTGGCCCCCGCAGTCACGTTGCGGAGTCCAGACGCCACCATCGACTGCGCGAGCACTATGGCGGTCGTCGTGCCATCACCGGCCACGTCGGCGGTCTTCGTCGCGACTTCCTTGAGCATCTGGGCGCCCATGTTCTCGTAGGGCTCCTCGAGCTCGATCTCGCGCGCGATCGTGACGCCGTCGTTGGTGATGACCGGTGAACCATACTTCTTATCGAGAACGACGTTGCGGCCCCGCGGACCGAGCGTGACCTTGACGGCGTTCGCCATCTTGTCCACGCCTCTCTTCAGATGCCCCCTGGCCGCGGAGTCGAACTCCACCTGCTTCGCCATGCTGCTACCCCTCGTGTGTCTTTCTGTCTGAGATTAGAGAACCGCGAGAATGTCGTCGTCCTTCATGAAGAGATACTCTTCGCCGTCGACCGTGATCTCGCTGCCCGACCACTTCCCGAAGAGGATTTCGTTCCCGACCTTGACCTCGACCTTGACCCTCTCGCCCTCGTCGGTGAGCCTGCCGGGACCGACGGCCACGACCTTGCCCCGCTGCGGCTTCTCCTTCGCCGAGTCCGGAACGATAATCCCGCCCGCCGTCTTCTGCATCTCTTCCTCGAGCCTCTTGACCAGAACGCGGTTGGACAGAGGCTTGATGTTGAGCTTCTTCGCCGCCATTTCTTCCTCCTTCAGGGGAAAACGCCTGCAACCATGTTGCTAGCACTCGAATTACCAGACTGCTAATCTATGCAAAAACGGGCCGCCGCGCAAGGTCTTTCTGCCATGCACGTGCGGCCCCCTGGCTACTGCTTCCCCGCAACTCTCCTGTATATCGCGGCGAGGCCCATCAGTGTCAGGTCGGGCTCCACCGCTTCGATCGTCTTCGAGAACGCGGCGATCGTCGCCGCCAGTCCTCCGGTCGCAATGACCTTCGGGCGCTCTCCCCACTCATCGATGATGCGCCCGACGATCTCATCGACCTGGCCGACGGCGCCGAAGACGATACCCGACCGCATGGCCTCCTCGGTCGACTTGCCCATCACGTTGGGCGGCGGGTCCACCGCAACCCTGGGAAGCAGCGCGCCGCGGCGGAACAGGTTCTCCGCCGATGTGATGACCCCGGGCGCAATGGCTCCCCCGAGGTAGTGTCCGTCCCCCGTGATCGCGTCGAAGGTCGTTGCCGTTCCGAAGTCGACCACGATCGCAGGCCCCTTGATCGTCTCGCGCACCGCCACCGCGTTGGCCAGACGGTCGGGCCCGACCTCCTTCGGCTCGAAGTAGTCGATGGTGATGCCCAGATCGAGATCCGGCCCCACGATGACGGGCGCAACGCCCATCAGTCGCTCCGCCATCTCCGCGAGCGCGGAGGTCAGCGCAGGAACGACGGAGCAGACGACGACCCCTCGTATGTCCTTGAACTCGAGACCGGACTGCGCGCACAGCTCACGAATGAGAATGCCGAACTCGTCCGCGGTGCGCCGTGAGTCGCTCGCCATGCGCCACCTGTGCTGCAGCTCGTCTCCGTCGAAGAGGCCGACCACCGTGTGTGTGTTGCCTATGTCTATTGCTAGAAGCATGTTGTCCTTTCGCAAGCATACGGCGCCCACGTACTACTGAACCCACAGCACTGTCAGACCCACGATCATGCCCGATGCCACTGCGGCCAGCACGCTCGTCAGAGTCCCTATCAGATAGTACTCAGCGAAGTCCTTGTGCCGCCGGCCCGTGAACTCGGGGAACCTCGCAATCGACTTCGCCGCGATGATGAAGCCCAGGGCAGCCCACTGGCCGAAGAAGACCAGAGTCAGCGTCAGATATCGCTCCAGATTCCCGATCGTGCGACCCATCTCATACTCGTTCTCTGTCCCGCCTGTCTCCGGTGGCACGGCCTTGGGGAACCGCTCGAGCACACCTCTCACGATCCGTGTCGCGCCCTTCCCATTGAAGACGTAGGCCGCAGCCACGGCCGACCACCGAGCATACCACATCAGCCAGGACACAGATGGAGACCACCCCTCCGGCGCCCCACCGGTCCACCTGATTAGCAGCCTCCAGAGAACGAACACCGCGCAGAGATGCAGCGCCTGATCGGTGAAGAACGCGGCCAGCGACGCGCCCCACTGACCGAACGCACGTGCCCGCGCCACATCGAAGGCGAGGTGCAGGATCGAGAGACCCAACACCCCTGCTATCAGTCTACCGCTCAGGAAGGGCCACAGGACCGCGCAGTGGGCCACGAAGACGAGCGCAATGTGCGCGAGCATCGCCCCCCACCCTCGCTCCTTCCGCCTCGCCATCCGCTGGGTTTGCAGAAGGAAGTCCCCGAAGATGTGCCCTGCAACAAGTAGAATCAGAAGAGCGGCAGACGCACCCCCGATGTCGGACAGCCACTGCGCTATCATCTCGCCACCTCCCCTGTCTCCCCACCGCGTTGAATCCGATCGCCGTAGCGCCCGAGCAGTATCTCGACCGAATGCTCTGCCGCAAGCACCGGCTCGTGCAGGGCCGCTTTGAGCGCCTGGCTGACACTTGACTCGTGGACCCCTCGCGCAGCGGCTGCTTCGCGCTGTGTTCGTGCCGCTCTCACCTGCTCGACAGTCTCTCTCTGCACATCAGTCCGCCGCCCTCTCACTGCTCCCACCAGCCACAGCAGACCGTTGAGGACCTCATCGTCTTCCCCGAATCCAGACACCGTGGCCCACCGGTCGGCTCGCTTGCCCTTCTCTACGGCCTCTCGCGCGTTGTGGAAACACGGTCCATCCATGCCCACCGCCAGTTCACGCAGTTCTGTAGAGATCGCGCCCCACCCGAGCCCATATCTGATGGGGATGTCTCCTCCAAACACCGAATCCAGCGCCACCAGTACCCTGACCGCCTCTTCCGGCTTCCGCAGAAGTCCCTGGAATTCATCCCCCAGCGTAATCACGAACCCGGCCCCGAGTCTCTCCCCGAACTCCTCGTTGATTCTCACCAGACCGCGTTCCATCAGCTTCTGGAGTTCGGCCCTGCGTGGGGCGGATCTCGAGCGGCGCATGTCCCCTATGACCGCGAGGTAGTTCGTTGGCTGGTTCGACTCGTCCATACCGGCCTCCAAGAGTCGGGCGCATTGCCTTCGGCCTAGCAGCTTAAGTTTCCCGTCTTGGCCTCTAACACTCAAGTTCCGATACTTCAGTTCTCACACTGCAGATGCATACCCTTGGCCAAAATAGCTAAAGGACGCGTCCGCGTCAAGCCAAATCCCTCATACCCCCACAGACAGCGTCACATCGCCCGTAGGAAGCACTTTCCGGTGGCTGCCGTCCGCCAGTCTGAGGACGATGCCGCCGTCGTCCTCCAGCCCGAAGACCGTGCCCCGAACGGTCTCGCCGCCCACCACCGCGGTGACGGATTCTCCTATGACGAGCGAGAGTTCCCTCCATTCGTTCATGAGCTCGGCGTGGTCGGGGCTGCGGTACGAGAAATAGCGGGTCTCGAACGCGGCCAGCATGCGGGCCAGGAGCATCGCCCGGTCGACACGCTGCCCTGTCTCTCTCAGAAGAGAAGTCGCCTCGTACCAACTCAGCTCGGGCAGCTGGTCCTCGGGCACGTTGGCGTTCAGTCCTACGCCTACCACAAGGCCGCCCTCGCCGACCGATGCGACCATCGCGCCCCCAAGCTTCTTCCCCTCCACGAACACGTCGTTCGGCCACTTGATCCGCGCGGAGACACCACACTCCTCGATGACCGTCCTGGCGACGGCCACGGCCACGACCACCGAGATTCCGCTCGCACGCTCGGGCGGCAGGTGGGGACGGAGCAGGAACGAGAGCCAGAGCCCGCCCGGCGGGGACGCCCACGTGCTCCCGCGCCGTCCGCGCCCCGCCGTCTGGGTCTCGGCCACGACGAGCGTACCTTCCGGGGCGCCCGACTCCGCGAGCCTCCTGACGGCGTCGTTCGTCGATGCGACTGAGCCGTAGGCGTGGACCTGCCAGCGGATACGGAGATCACGCAGGAGAGGGAGGATCGCATCTTCGGTCAGCGTGTCGCGGATCACGGCGCTACCTCGAGTTCGAGCGAGATATCCATGGCGGTAACGGAGTGCGTGAGGGCGCCCACGGACACGAAGTCGGGTTCCAGCTCTGCCACCGCGCGCAGCTTCTCGTCGGTGATTCCGCCGGAGATCTCGATCTCAGGCGGGGCCTCCACGGACCTCGCCAGCGCAATGGCGTCCCGCATCTGCTCAACGGTCATGTTGTCGAGCATGATCCTATCCGCGCCGGCCCCCATTGCGGATGCGACCTCGTCGATGGACGTCACCTCGACCTCGACGACCAGGTCGGGGTGGCTCGACCTCGCGGCCGAGACGGCCTGGGCGATGCCGCCCGCGGCCTCTATGTGGTTGTCCTTTATGAGCACCATGTCCCAGAGCCCCATGCGATGGTTCTCCCCGCCACCGACCTTCACGGCGTACTTCTCGAGTGCCCTCAGACCCGGCGTCGTCTTGCGCGTGTCCAGCACGCGCGTGCGACGGCCCTCGAGCGCGGCAGTGCAGGCCGCCGCGGCCGTCGCGATGCCGGAAAGGTGCTGCAGGAAGTTCAGCGCCACGCGCTCGCCGGTCAGGATCCCGCGCGTGCTCCCCTCGACCGTGGCGATGACCGCGCCGGGGGCCACACGGTCGCCGTCAGCGACACGTGCGGCGAACACAAGTTCCGGATCACACTCGAAGAAGACCGCGCGGGCGACATCGAGCCCCGCCACGACCCCCTCCACCTTCGCCTTGATGGTCCCGCGCGAAACGTGTCCGGCCGGAATGGTCGACTCCGTCGTCACGTCGCCCGCACCGACGTCCTCCCCGACCGCCCTTCGGACGAGTTCGAGGATGCTCTCATCTACCGTCATTTCTTCGGCCCCCGCTTGTCCTTCCCGTAGACAACACCGCCGCGCTTCTCCCTGACGGCGCCCTTCGACCGGCGCTTCCTCGCGCCCGCGGGAAGCGGCCTCCCGGCGGATTTCCCCTCGCCTCCACCTCCCCCTCTTGCGTCGCTCCGGCCCGCCCGCCCGCGGCCCTTCCTGCCGCCGGCGGCTTCAGCGCCCGCGTCATCCAGCGCGTCCGCCATGCGGAGTTCGTCTATCCTGTCGCGGAGTGAAGCGGCCTTCTCGAACTCGAGCCGCGCCGCCGCGTTCATCATCTGCTCCTCAAGAATCGCCACCATCTGGGCGCGGTCCAGGCCCGGTTCGAGATGCAGCATCTCGACGTCCTGGTCGGCGTCGACCCTGGCGTCTGCCACGGCGGTGGCCCTCATTATCTCGTCGACGGACTTGATGATGCTCCTGGGTTCGATGCCGTGCTTCCTGTTGTACTCGAGCTGGATGTCACGCCTCCGCGACATCTCCGCCAGCGCGCGCTCCATGGAACCCGTCACCTTGTCCGCGTAGAAGATGACGCGCCCGCCGAGGTTCCTCGCCGCGCGGCCGGAGGTCTGAATGAGCGAGGTGTCGGACCTGAGGAACCCCTCCTTGTCCGCGTCGAGCACCGCCACGAGCGACACCTCCGGGAGGTCCAGCCCCTCTCTCAGTAGATTTATGCCGACGAGAACGTCGAACTCACCCA
>DAOWER010000148.1 GCA_030638405.1 Candidatus Eiseniibacteriota bacterium
CCTCAACACCGCCTGACTCCTGTCGCGAACGAGAACTGGAGGGCCTCGTTCAGATGTTCGACCCCGCTGTAGCGGATTGCGGGTCACAGGGCACCGCTAATTCCCCGTCTAGCGCGCCAGAACGGAACAATTCGATGGGGCTCGAAGCCACGAAAGCCCGCCCCCGGGATCGCGAGCGGGCTTCCGCGTCATGCTGGTGGAGATGAGCGGGCTCGAACCGCCGGCCTCTGCCTTGCGAAGGCAGCGCTCTCCCAACTGAGCTACATCCCCGTTTCCGACTGCAGAACTCTCTATGTGGCGGAGAGGGAGGGATTCGAACCCTCGGTAGGCTCGTCACCTACACGCGATTTCCAGTCGCGCACCTTCAACCACTCAGTCACCTCTCCACTTAGGACTGGCGGTGGGGGTGGGATTCGAACCCACGGTACCCAGAGGGTACAACGGTTTTCGAGACCGTCACGATCGACCAACTCCGTCACCCCACCGGAATCCGTCACTCCGACGAAACGCAGGCTACGCTGTGCCGCGCCTGCGCAGCTCCGCGAAGAAGCGCGACAAGAGCGATGCGCACTCCTCCTCAAGAACGCCGGATCGGACCGTTGCCCTGTGATTGAGCGCCGGGTCGTCGACGATGTTCCCGAGTGATCCGCAGTACCCCGATTTCGGGTCGGGACAGCCGTAGGCCAGCCGACTCAGTCTGGCCAGCACAATGGCCCCCGCGCACATTGGACAAGGCTCCATCGTAACGTAGATGCTGGCGTCCGTCAAGCGCGCCGACTTGAGCGAGCGAGAGGCCGCGCCGATCGCGAGGATCTCCGCGTGTGCGGTGGGGTCGCCGAGACCCTCCACGCGGTTGTGGCCGCGGCCGATCACGCGCTCGCCCACCACCACCACGGCGCCGACCGGCACTTCGCCGGAATCGTATGCCTTCCGGGCCTCCACAAGAGCGGCCCGCATCCACAGCTCGTCCCTGTCACCCTGGCCGCTCGTTTAAGGGCCTCCCCTCTCGCCGCTGCCCGCGGAGCTACAACCTAGCAACGGCCGGGGTGCGTGTCAACCCCACCCGCACGAGTTCGGCCCCCGGAAGCACCTCACTGGCGCCCGGGGGCCGTTCATGGTCTTCCTCACCCAAGGAGAGCGCGCTAGTTCACTCTCTCCTCGCCGAACACGACGACCCGGTTCTTGCCCAGGCCCTTCGCTCTGTAGAGGGCCTGGTCGGCGTGCTCGACGAGCTCGCTCTTGCTGGCCGCCTGCATGGGGAACGTGGCGATGCCCACGCTGATGGTGAGACGCCCGCCCAGCATGACCTCTTCGCCCTCGAACTCCGACTCGTCTATCAGCTTCAGCAGTCTCTCGGCCATCCGCCTTGCGGAGTCGGCGCTGACCTCCGGGACGATGACGGCGAACTCCTCTCCTCCGTACCTGGCTACGAAGTCGCAGTTGCGCGACGCCTGCTTGAGAAGCTGCGCGAGCCTGCGGAGCGCCAGGTCACCAGAGGGATGGCCGCGCGTGTCGTTGTAGCTTTTGAAATCATCGATGTCTATCATCAGCAGGCTGACGACCCTGTCGTATCGCTCGGCCCGTGAGACCTCGGTCTCCAGAAGCTGGTGGAAGAACCGATGGTTGTAGAGCTCCGTGAGGCCGTCCTTTCGCGACAGCTCCTTGTAGAACTCCCCCTCCGCCGCGCGAGCCTTGAGCACGCGCTCCTCGACGGCGTTTCTGACGATGATCCTTATCTGGTCGATGTTGAAGGGCTTGGTGATGTAGTCCGCTGCTCCGAGCTTCATGGACTCGACGGCCGTCTCCATGGAGGCGTATCCGGTCATCACGATGACGCTCGGGTTATAGGGTAGGTCCTTCGTCGCCGCGACGACACCCAGTCCATCGAGTTCGGGCATAACGACATCCGTGAGGATGATGTCGTACTCCGAAGCGTTCATCTGCCTGAGCGCGTCCTTGCCCGAGGAGGCGAGGTCTATCGCATAGCCCTCGTCCTTCAGAACCTCGTTGAGGAACTCCCGCATGATCTCCTCATCGTCCACGATGAGCAGCCGAACGGGCTTCTCCTCGGACTGGTCCTTCGTCTCGGCGCTTCCGCCCGTTTCTTTGGGAACGTTCAGCTGGTCCACTAGACCCTTCCCTCACCCAAGCCCTCGCCGCCGCCGCTTCCGGCAACCGGCAGGAGGACAGTGAACGTCGATCCTACACCGACCTTGCTCTCTACGTTGATGTCTCCCCCGTGCTCCTTCACGATACCGTAGCTGACCGACAGGCCCAACCCGCTCCCCTCACCCGCGTCCCCCGTCGTGAAGAACGGCTCGAAGACCCTCACGAGGTTTTCGTCGGCTATTCCGCACCCGGTATCACCGAAGCGGATCGCGACGACATCCCCGTCTCCGCTCTCTCCCTCGACGCGTGCGCTCGCTACCAACAGACGCCCGCCCGACTGCATTGCTTTCCTGGCGTTCAGAATGATGTTCGCGAACACCTGCTGCAGCCGCCTCGGGTCGCCGATTACCTCGACCCCACCGTCGGCCAGGTCCGTCTTGAGCTCTATGCCTCTGCTGGTCAGTTCCCGACCTGTGAAGCCGAGCGTCTCCTCGATGAGTCCGTTGATGTCCACCTCGGTCGACGCGCAGCGAGACGTCTGAGAGAACCGCAGGAGGCTCTCGACTATCTCCGCGCACCTCTTCGCGCCGCCCTCCATGAACGAGAGATGGCCGATCAGCTTGGTGAGATCTTCCTGTGTCAGGGACGCAACGTCCACGTCCTTCAGCATCTCCAGATCGTACTGCGCATACCCCAGTATGCCGGCGAGGGGATTGTTCAGTTCGTGCGCTACACCCGCCGACAGCTCGCCGATCGCCGCCAGGCGACCCGACTGAACGATCTTCGCCTGCACGTCCTTGAGCTCCTGCGTTCTCTCTTCGACTCGCCGCTCCAGGTCCACGTTCAGCAGCTCCAGCTCTGCGCGGGCTTCGCCCAGTTCCTTGGTACGCTCGTCGGCCTTCCGCTCCAGCTCCTCGTTCCACTTTTCTGCCGCGCGCCTGGCTGCTTCCAGCTCTTCGTAGAGGCGCGTCGTATCGACGACCTTCCCCACCTGCGTCCCGATGGTCGCCACGAGTTCCCTTGTGGGTTCGTCGAAGGCCTTCGGCTCATCGCTCATCACCGAGAGCACTCCAACGAGCTTGTCCTCGGCGATGAGGGGGACTCCCAACCACGACCGGACCTCCACGTCGTTGGCTACCGTGCGATCAGCGACGGGCGCAGCCAGCGTCAGGTTCCTCTCCTTCCGCAGGTCCGGAACGTACAGGACCTCGCGATTCGTGGTGACCCAACTGGTGCACGAGGTGCCGGGCTCCGCTGTCCGTGGCGACGCGTCGCAGTCGCCGAAGATGCAGGTTCTGAACTCCAGAGTGCCTCTCTCCTCGTTGCAGAGGGCGACCGAGAGCACGGGAGAAGAGAGCTGCTCCCTGGTGTGCAGGTGGACCAACCGGACAAGATCATCGAGCCTGACCACGCAGGTCAGAGCACCCCCGATCGCGTTCAGCGTCTTGAGTTCGCCTACTCTGTCGAGCAGTGACTGCTGGGTGTCCCAGAGCTTCTGGCCCGCCGCACTCGAGACTATGAGAACTACGACCAGGAGCGGGAACGTCGCCGGCTCTCCTGGTATGTAGGAGGCAACCAGCAGAAGGGACAGAGGCAGCATCGCCAGCTCAACGACGACACCACGCCCGGACAGCCATCTGAAGTACCGTCTTGAACTTCCGCTCCCCCGAACCTCGAGTGAGCCTTCGAGCACGCCTGTGATGACGGTGAATGTACCGAACATCAGGACGAACCTAGCAACGACAGCCAGTGAGAGGCCTACCGGATTCACCACGCCGCCGGCCAGCCCGTACACGACGGCCGCTCCCAACACTGCGATGACGCGGATCCCGGCTCTCGCCAGCCCGGGTGCGCCTCCCCTTCGGAAGCGGACGAACTCGAGCAGGAGACAGGATATCGCGGCGACCCAGACAGCGACCACTGCACCGAAGAGCGCTATGGAGGCCATGAAGACGGCGGGCCCGAACGTGACGGAGGTCTTCTCATCCAGTCGGAACGAGAAGAGGCTTGTGGCGATGCCCAGCGCGCTCATTATCCCGACCGCACCCCATGTCATAACGTCCATCTGCGCGCTGGCCAAAGCGAGCATCACAACGGCCGCGGACGTGAAGCCCCAGGCGCGTATCACGCTGGAGTTCGTCCCCTCTTGCCGACCCGACTTCGCCCTCTTCACGCGCATGATGCAACCTCCCGCGATGTCGTACGTCGAGCCCCCGAACCAGATGTTCGGGCAGGCCGGCGTGCCGTCACCGCAGAACTCTTAGAACCGCGCCTCCGGGCGCTACGCCCCCTGTCGAGGGGAAGCGTCCGACTTGCGGACAGGTTCAAATGCAAGACTTGTGCCATGCTGAGATGCCCTGAAACGCCTTCTCAGGCACCCTACAGGCGAGATTCGCGTCGAACCGGTGAAGGATCATTCATTAGTGCACGGGAAGCAGCCTCCGCGGTGCCGGGAAAACACGAACGGGGCCCGCTTCCGGGCCCCGCTTTCGAAGGTCCATCTCTGCTGCAGGAAGCAGAGCCGCACGCCCTACTCCGGCTCCTCTCCCGGCGCCGCAAGCACGACCACAAGCTGCGCGGCGCCCGCCTCGGCAGGCAGGCCGGTCACCCGAAGCACGTTCTCTCCTCGTGCCAGTGGCCATGGTCCGAAGCGCCCGTCCGTGTCCGGGGACTCCGGGCCCGTCGTCACGCTGTCCGATGACAGCACGACCGAAACCGCCGTCGCAGGCGTCCCGTCCACCGTCACACGGCACGTCAGCGAGGCCGCCGGCCCCTCCGCGCGCACCACAGCCTCCACTCGCGCACCGCCCTCTCCGCTCCAGTGAAGCCTTACCTCGGGGCTCGACGATCTGCTCGTCGCCACCAACGGCTCTGGTGCAAACGCGGGGATACCATCTGCACCCTCAGCCCACGTGGATGCGAAGTCCCTGACGAGCTCGATTGAGCGGTCGGCCCAGCGCAGCACGGCGGTCCGCGACTCCCCATCCAGCCGCGCGAGCACTCCGGCGACCGCTCTATCCGGCGCATCTTGCTCGGCCGCTCCGGACATGGCCCAGAGGTCCGCGACCTCGACCAAGCACGTCCGACACCTCACGAGGTGCCTCTCCACTTCACCGGTCCGGTCACCTTCGAGTGAGCCGTCGACATAGGCGGCGATCGTCCCCGCATCAGGGCAAGTGCCCGAACGCGACGTGCCTGTCGACACGGCAGAACGCTTCCGTGAGAGCAAGCTCACGGGATCTCCCGCCCGTACCAGTCCGGCCCCCTGGAGTCCCGCTCTTCTCAGAACGGCCGCAAGTGCGCGCAGGCTCGACACCGTCTCCGTGCAGGCCTCGCAACCGGCGACGTGCGCGGCGATCTGTTCACCATCGCGGCCCTTGAGCTCGCCTTCCGCATGGAGCAGGAGCCTTTCCCTGTCCGGACACGTCCCCTTCATGCTCCGCCTACCTCTCTTCCCAGTGGCGCGCCACGCCGCCGTCGGCCCGCAGCTTCGCAAGGGCGCGGTAGACCAGGCCGCTCATGGCGCCTACCGTCAGTCCCATTCGCTCGGCGACCTCCCGGTAGGTGAATCCTTCGAAGTAGATCAGGTTCATGGCCAGTGCCTCTCGGGTCGTCAGCGTCCGCTCGATCGCCTGCTCGAGCGAGATTCGGAGATCCCTGTTCTCCCTCCCGGATCCCGGCCTGTCGACGGGACCCGCTGCGCCCCTGGAGCCCTCCTCGAGCTCCGGCACTTCGCCGCGACGGCCTTCTTTCCGAAGACGGTCGATGCATACGTTTCTGACGATGCGGTAGATCCACGTCTCCAACTTGCACTTGCCCTTCCAGGACCTGAGGGCCCGCCCGTTCTGTCTCAGCAGCTTGTAGACCGCTTCCTCGAACAGCTCGTCCAGAGCGGTCTCGTCCCACTCCGCTCCGTAGCGGCCGTTCGCCCGGTGAATGGCACTGTAGATGAGGCGCCTGTACCGCTCGATGAACTCCGACCACGCGTCGGAATCCCCGGAGCAGAGCCTGTCTATCATTCGCTTGACTCGCGGATCAGTGTCATCTCGAGCCGTCAGTCCGGTCCGCTTCCTTCCTGTCATCAGTCGCTCCCGGGGCCGGGATTCTTCGCAGGAGGATGAGCCGACGAACTCCCGCACAAGGTCAGCGCAGGATCCCCGTACAGCACGTAGTTGGCCCAGATGATCGGGTGCCGGCCGAGGAGGGCCCTCCTCGCCGCCGTCACGGCGCCGCCCAGGGTCGCTCCGCCCAGAATTGCCCTGTAGAACGCGACGCTGAAGGCCGCGCTGCCGCCGTCGTGCAGCTCGGCCAGAGTGCAGAGATACGCTGGAACTCCAGCCAGCATGAGGGCGCGCGCCGCGTCGGCCACGCTCTCGCCCCGCGCGGACGGATTCGAGCTGCACGCGTTCGCGAAGACGAGGGTCGGAGCCCGGACTCCGTCCGAGAAGAGCTCCGCCGGGCTGACGGGCGTCCCGTCGCCAAGCACCCACCCGCGCTCGAGGCCATCGGCCACGCCCGTGTGGCCGGCGAAGTGGACGACGTCGAACCCCTCCGCCAGGAGCACACGCAGCTCGTCCGCCGACCGCGGCGACTTCCTCACAACTCGCAGGAGGTCGGGTCTCGTCGCGCCCAGTTCGAGGAGGTCCGCGGCCTCACGCTCAGCGGCCGGGAGTTCCCGACCCGACACGCCTGCCTCCGGGTTGGCAAGAAGGAGCATCCGCCGCCGCCCGCCGCGCCTTGCGGGGACGGGTCTCACGCCGGCGGTGTCCCGCAGCTGTCTCGTCACGGAGAAGAGCTGCCAGAGGAACTCGCCGCCCCTGCGCGCGACCAGGAGCTCCCAGGGAATCCCCGAGAGTTCGGCCTGAACACCGAGCTGCAGGTGGTCACCCGGCAGGTCCACCAGAGCATCGCCGACCTCACTCGAGCCACCCAGAAGCGTACTTCCGATCGCGAGCCCGATTGCGTAGAGCTCCCTCTGCGCGTCGTCTATCTGTTCGCGACTCCATCCGCCGCTCTCGCTCGCTCCGCCGAACGATGCGCTTCGCTGGGCGAGCGCATGGAACGCTTCGACGACACGCTCTTCCTCGAGTGGATTCCGCTCGACGACTGAATCTCTCGCCACCGCGTCCCGCGAGCCCGCGACCACGACGGAGATCATCCCCGGCGGTTCGGCTCTGAACTGCACCGCGGGGGCCACCGCCCCCGACCCCACAAGCAGAGCCGAGCGCCTTCGTGCTGTAAGGAAGAGAAACACTGCGAGTGCAAGCAGGAACACGACCCACGCCGGGTGCAGGAACGCTTCGGCGCCTCGGGCGACGGCCCGGTAGACCGCCACCCTCACGCTCCCGTAGTCGAGAGGCCTCAGGACGAACCAGACGGCCACGAGCGCCACGGACACCCACGCAGGTATGAGGGTCAGGAAGCGCCTCTTCCCCGGGGTGTGCTGGGAGGGCGCGGCCGCGTGAGGCCAGCGTAGGGACGCTTCGAATCGCTCGCCGCAGGAGGCGCAGCGGAACGAACGTTCCACCGATCCCTCGGCCCTGCTCCAGCTCTCGCCCTCGACGTCAAGGCGCCCACCGCACTTCGGGCATCGTTCGCGTTTCACGCGCTCCCTCCAAAGCGTGCGCACGCGTCCACTCGGGGCTTCCTCAAGGAAGCGCGAGTGTCGCGTGCGAGCCGTGTGTAGGTCGAGCGTGCCCCGTCCTACGCTCCTGGGAGCAGCACGAGCGAATCAGCGAATTCACTCGCGGATCCCTCGCAGGTGAAGAGCAGGACCTGCCTCTTCTCCGAGATCTCGTCCAGGAGCTCCAGAGTGGCAGCGCGCCTGTTGGGATCCCAGTGGACGAGCGCATCGTCGAGTATAAGCGGTGAGCCGTCTCCGGGGGAAAGGAATTCCAGGAGCGCGTATCTGACAGCGAAGTAGAGCTGATCAAGCGTGCCCTTGCTCAGGTCCGACGTCTCGAGGCTGTCCGGCCCCGACGGCGTGGCCGACGGGGTCGAGACCGACAGGTTGAGGTCGTTGCCCATCGTCACCCGCGAGTAGCGTCCCAGCGTGGACCGCGAGAGCACGCGGCCGACGATGGGTTCGAGCACAGTGGCGGCCTCTTCGTTGGCGCTGGCCATCGCCTTCATCAGCGAGTCCTTCGTCAACACCAGTATTCTTATGTGCCGCTCGAGTCCGGCGATCTCGCCTGTCACGCGCTCGATCTCCGCCTCGATGTCGGGCAGCGTCTCGTCGATCTCCACGCTCTCGAGTTGAGCCTCGCGACGCTTGATGTTCTCTCTCAGCCCGTCCACCCCACCCGAGAGCTCCTCGCGTTCCCCGCGGAGTTTCGACACGTCGACCGCGGTCACCACACTGCCGCTCGCCGCCGCCTCTCTCGCGCCCCCTTCCATCTCGAGAATGCGGCTCTCGAGAGAGGTCGCCTGACTCTGAAGCTCCATTTCCACGGCCTCGGGATCGTTGCCCTCGCACACCTCGTAGAGAGTCGCGTTCCAGACATCGACGTTCCGCCTGGCCACGTCCTGCGTCGCCGCGTACTCCGCCAACCCCTCGTAGGTGCGTATGCCCAGCTTCAGAAGGGACGCGCTCAGCACCGTCTCGCGCTTCTTCCTCTCCCGGAGGACGCTCCTGATCTCCTGCGCCGAACTCCAGACGTGCACGGCCTTGCGCAGCAGAACCAGCGCCCATGCGGCCAGCCCGACGCCGACGGCGATCAGGGACCACTTGATCGGCGCTCCCATCTCGACGAGCAAGGGTACCACGATGAGCCCGACCGCAGCGCCGCCGAAGGTCGCGACCCAGACACCGGGCCGCTGATCCAGCGGACTCCTGCCCCCGGGAACCAGGCCCTTCAGCGTCTTGACCCTCTCGTCCAGCGCGTCCAGCGCCGCCTTGGCGGCGATCGCTTCCTTCTCCTGCTCACGCGATCCCTGAACCAGCGCTTCCCACGCATCGGCGACGTCGCCCCGGAGCTTGTGTATGCGGCTGATCTTGGCGGCCCGCTCGTCGAACGCGGTGTGCAGACGCGTCAGTTCCTCCTCCTGCCCCTTCTTCGTCTCCTCGTTGAGGAACGTCTCGTCGAGACGTTCGAGTTCCTTCGCGGCTACTCCCAGTTCTTCCGTCTCGCGAGCCAGCTCGCTCCGGGTCCTCTGAGTCTCGTCCCAGCGCTTTCGGATGACGGCCGCTCTGGGTAGCAACTCCTCGCGGCGGTCGAGCAGGCGCTTGAGCGGACCCGGGTGCTTCGCAGCGCGGTCCGTTCCCGTCTTCAGACGATCGATTCTCTTGCCTATGGTGTCGATGACGCGCGTGGCGTCCACTCTTCCGCTCGAACTCGTCATCTTCCGCTCGATCAACGGGACGAGAGCGCCCCGCCGCGCCTGGCCCCCCAGTCCCTCGAGAGACGCAAGGTCGTCCTGATGCACCGAGGCTATCGACTCGAAGGCCTCGCGCGTGTCGAACCCGACCGCACCCGCGATGATCCGGTCGATCTCGGCGCGATCCGCAACGACGTCGCCCTCGGTGTGACTCGCAAGCTCCGCCGTGCCCGCTCCGAAGTCCTTCGTGAGCGTGAAGCTGACCTCGTCATGCTCGAAGTCCAGCTCCAGCTTCATCCCGCCGCTTCCACCCCACCTCGCCAGAGATCTCACGGCCTCCTCTGTGGAGGTCGGGTCGGCGAACAGCACGGTTGAGAGAGCCTCTGCGATGCTGCTCTTGCCCGACTCGTTCGGACCAACGATGAGGTTGAGTCCCGGCTCCAGCTCGACCTCGTGGTCGGCGAAGCACTTGAAGTTGACCAGTCCTAGCCGTCGGATTCTCATCCTATGACGTCCTTTCCCTGAAGCAGCGCCACGCCAAGCTGGAGGGCGTCCTCGATCTCCCGACGCTCGTCCTCACTTCCGGCCTCCTCGAGCCTCGATCGCATGTGTCTTGCGAATCGGCCGACCACGAGACGCTCGGGCAGCTGGACGAGGTCCTGGTCGCTCACCTTTACGTGGTAGTCCCTCACAGGGGGACAGACGAAGAAGTAGTCGCCCACCAGCTCCTCCACGAGGTCCCAATCATCGATTCCGGCCTCGGCCGACGTCAGTCCGGTCAGCACAAGCCGGAGAACCGCGTTCGGATTCGAGCGTGTCTCCTGCCGCACACGCTCGGCGATCGAGAACGAGTCCGACGCGTCCGTCACCTCGACTCTGGCCTCGACGATGCTCCTGGCCCCGACGCGCACCTTCGTCACTATCGCTCCGTTCGCTCTCAGCTCGACTCGTGCGACGTGGCCCTGACCTCCACCGTCCATGGCCACGAGCTCAGGCGACCCGGGGTAGACGGCCGGCACGCCGGCGCCCTCGATCTCATGCCACGACGGCAGGTGCCCGAGCGCGTAGTAGGACCAGCCCTCACCCGGGAGATCCGACAGTGAGAAGGGACCGCCCTCCTCATCGTCGCCGCCCCCGGTGGAGCCGTGCAGTACCGCCACGTTGAAGGCGGAGTCCGGGTCGGGGACCAGATCAGTGGCACCTCTGTCTCGGCCCTGACGCTGCGGCGGATCGCCGTGGATCGTCAACCCCGCGTTCTCGACGGCCACCGACCTCAGACCGTCGAGACCGAGCACCGAGACGCGGTCGAGCTTGCCAAACTCCGCGCGGTAGCTCGTGTATACCGACTCGATATCGAGTGGGTCGTGTGAGCCCGGAAGCAGCACCACGCTTGCCTTGGAGTCGCTCGTCAGCCTTGCGAACTCCCTGAGCACGAAGCGTACGGTTGCGGCCGAAGGATTGTTGGAATGGAACAGATCACCGGCGACCACGAGGGCGTCCGCGTGCTGCTCTACGACCAGGTCCACGATCTTACTCAGCGTTCGCCTGAGTTCCTCTCTCTGCTCCGCCGCTCGCGGACCGAGCCAGCCGAGTGGAGTACCGAGGTGAACGTCGGACGTGTGAATGATGATAGGCACGGAACCTCCAGCGATGGAGCCACCAGCTCGTCGGGAATCGTCAGTTCGGGAACTTCCCCGCATCCCACTTGAAGCAGAGTTCGTGCCTAAACTACGCAAACTGTGCGAATCTATGTGGTTTTCTGCCCTTCGGTACGCCTGATCTCAGCCACCACTACCCGCAAATGAACAGGACGCGGACATATTGCAGTGTCCGCGTCCCGAAACGCACTTGAATGGCTGACCCCGCGTTCACGATTCCGGCCAGCCGTCTGCCAGGCGGTCCCGCCCCCCACCTACTCCGCAGTGAGCCAGCTGAAGAACTCGCCCCAGTACTCGTCGGTCATTCCCGGCGTGATGTCGCTGAACGTCGGGTCCGGGAAGTCGATGGGCATCGTGACGACAATACTCTCGGGGTCCGACCACGTGTGAGCGGGGAAGTAGGCGGTTATCGGGTCGAGCGGGTTGGTGAAGAACTCCTCCAGGTCGACGAGGATGTCGATGTCCGGCGCTTCAGGGTCGGGCGTGTCCTCCGCCGGGTTGAAGCTCAGCCCGTTCTGCAGAGCGTCGTACACCTCTTCCGCGATCCAGGACAGAGTGTCAGCGTAGCCCGCGCCGAGCGGGATCCACCCCTCGTCGTCGGTGTTCGTGAATAGATCCGTGTCCTGCGGGTCCGTTTCGTTGGCAAGCTCCCACGCGCTGTCGCTTAGATGCCAGTGCATCTCCCAGAGCTCCGCGTATGCGGACGCCATGCGGTCGCCGGGCCTCAGACTGAGGAAGTCCGGATCCTCGTCGATGAGCTCCTGAAGGGTCTGACCCTCCTCCACATCGACGTTGTAGCTCACAGCGATGTAGAACACCGCCTGCAGAACGTCGAGCGGCGCGTGCATGATGAGGACGTCCGTGGCGTCGATCTCGATCTCGACCACCTCGCGCTCCCCCTCCACTTCGATAATGAGCGGCACAACGCAGTCCTGGCCCTCGAACTGCGCCAGGTTGCCGTCCGCATACTCCAGAGCGGGCAGCACCTCCGCCTCGATGAAACTCTGAAGCTCGGAGAACTGGAAGTCGCTCCTGCTGGATTCCCTGAGACGCCTGGCCGCCGTGTAGACGTCGGGTTTTCTGAGCGCACGGAAGAGGAAGTCCCCGGGGCCGCCGGGCCCGGGTCCCTCTTCGGGGAACAGACCCTCAATGATGTCCCCGAGCTCCGGATCCTGGAGCACCATCGCCAGCCTCGTCACCGCCGCCATGACCAGCGCCCCGCAGTGGTCCGGGTCGATGTCCAGGGCGTCCTCGAAGTAGCCGTTGGCCTGTTCCGTGTCAATGTCCCACATCCAGGGCGGTTCCTCCGGGTTCACGCCGGACATCGCATTCTGAAGGTACGCGATGCCCTGAGCGAAGAGCTGGTCGGCCGTCGCCGCCTCGTCGACGCTCTTGTCCTCCGAGCAACCGAACAGCCCGAGAACGGCGGCTCCGAGCAGCACCAGCAGAACGAGCGGGCGTAGCGCTTTCATTTGGGCCCTCCCCATGTTCCAACCTGTGAACGATTCCTCACCCCGCCCCCTGATAGCAGACGGCGGGGCGGGGCGCAACCACGAATCCGCATTCCGAGAAAACCCGCGGAGCGCCGCTTTGGGGCGGGTTCACGGGCGGTGCTGGCGTACATGAGACGCGCCCCCTCTCACGTAGAGAGGAGGCGCTCTTGGTACGCCCAGGAGGACTCGAACCCCCAACCTTCTGGTCCGTAGCCAGACGCTCTATCCAATTGAGCTATGGGCGCTTCTCGTATCTGGCGGAGAGGGAGGGATTCGAACCCTCGGTACAGTTAC
>DAOWER010000222.1 GCA_030638405.1 Candidatus Eiseniibacteriota bacterium
AGAGTCTGCGGATACCCTCGCGGACGTCCTCAGGGTTGAGCTCGTCGCCGATTCTGATCCCGAATCCCAGCAGGATCCTGTCGCGGCTCACGTGTTCGTTGCCCAGGGCATCGACGTCGCTGACGATATCGGCCGTGGCGGACACGGTCATGCAGACGACGGCCGCGAGGGCCAGGGCAACAGGTAGAATCGATCGTGCAACGCGCATTGATTCACTCCTCCATACTCTCGCTCAAACCGGCATGCTAGCATAGCACCCCCGCCTTGTAAATGAAAACATCGGGGGCCGAACGTGAGTGGGCAGCGTTGGTTACGGTCGCCCAGCGAGTCAGAACTCGTACCGATTCTCGATGGAAATCCGTCTGTCCCATCCGGCAAGAGTCGGGTCGTAAACAACCCTCAAGGAGAGTGACGTGTTGCGGGATACCTCGTATTCAAATCCGAATTCGGAGCGGAGGCCCACAGCGAACTTGCCGATGTCCTCCTCGTAAGGCGCGACCACCCCGAGGTACGAGACCAGCCAGTCTCTCGAGATGTATTTGCCCAGCGTCATGCGCGTATTCGCGGTGAACGGCACGTAGTGGGTACTTCCCTCAGAGGCGGTCCACATGTCGAGCTGCGACAGGAAGTGCTCCACGAAATCGATGTCGATGCGCACGAGATCCAAGTAGAGGTTGCGCCGGATTCGCGATTCTATGGGCGCGAGCAGCGGTCTGGCGACTCTGAGCCCGATCTGCGTGCCGATGAGCTCTACGGCCCTTCTCCGTTCCAGCGCCGCCTGTTCCTCTGCTTCCAGGAGGTCGTAGCTCACCCCGTACTGGAGCTTGGACATGATCTTCTCGGGCGTGTTGTCGTCGGGGGAATCAGAGCTGAGGACCAGGGCGCTCTCATCCAGCGTGACTCCCGACATGGCCAGCGCCGGGACGCCCTCCGTCGTGTTCACCGACAGGCCGATGGTCGTTCCGTCCGCTACCCTCGTCTTGGCATCGATGCTGAAGCGCGGCTGCTCACAGAAACCGGGGAACTCGACAGAGACCTCGCGGACGTTGAACTCCGTGTGCAGGTAAGTCACCGTGCCGCGGGTCGACGTTACCCGTCCGGCCACGCACATGGTGTGCTCCGAAGGAACACCCACGAAGTCCAGGCTGCTCCCACGCTCGACGTTCAGGTTGGCGTCGGGACGCCAGTACCAGAGGTTTCGGCCCGCCCTCATCCGCATCGACCACTCAGCGTCCGACAGGAGGTTGCCCAACCCGTCACCACCGGAGCCGATGAACGGGTACGTGAACGACAGGTCGGAGAACACGATCTCGCCCCACAGGAGCGCGCTCTCGGACGGCCCCGCCACCAGAAGTTCGGGTTCGCCGTCCTTGCCGCTCAGGGCCACGCGTCCGAACTCGTCGGGCAGCATGAGCCCTGGCACGTTGACCGTGACACCACGGGTGTCGGTGGAAAGCGCCAGGACGCCGAGGTCGACGCCGCCGACGGTCAGCGGGACGAGCTCGCGTCCGCTGAGGGTTCTGTTCCGCTCGCTCCGAAGCCTCATGGTGCTTCCGCCAATGCGCCCGGTCACTTCTCCCGACACGACAGCGCCATCGAGGACGCTGACGCTGGCCTTGACGTCGTTCACTCTCTCGAACAACCCGGTAGGCACCACGCGCTCGGCGCGAGCCTCGAGTCGCGCGCTTGCCAGGGTGAACGATTCGCCGTTGCCCGCGAGAACCACGTTGAGCGTCCCGCTTCCGGGGCCGCTCTCGGCGAAGTCAGTGAGTTCCGCCAGGAAGCCCAGCGGGTTCCCGTCGACATCGATGGTAAGCGTCCCGTCCGGCGCGTCGGCGTCCCGCCGGAGCACACCATACGGCACCGTTCCCCCGACGGTGACTCTGTAGTGGCCGCGCCGATCGAGAACGAGCGGGTCGATGCGGACGATGCCGTCGGCGCCGGTCACACGCGCCGAGTAATCGTCGAACGGAACGCCGAGGAACTCACCATCCGTGGACACCACGCGGCCGTCTACGGTCGGGCTCTCCGTCGTGCCGCCGACTCCGACCGTCGCGTCGAACCTCGTGCCCGGGGCGCCACCCAGCATGGGTCCCGGAATCCCGTCGCCCGTGATGGCCATCTCGAGCGCTCCGCCGGGCTCGGCGCGCCCCCGAGCCGTGACCACGGGTCGTCCCGACTCGCGAAGCGTGAACTCCGAGAGCGTCACGACGTCTCCTTCGAACCTCCCCACCGCGGACGCATCGAGACCGGGGACGCCGGCCACGGTCGCCGCACCCACGGTGACCTGCGCGGTGGCCACGGGCTCCTCCACCGTCCCGTGCACCGAGACCGACGCGAAGACCAGGCCACCGATGCCGTCCGGGGCCTCTCCAAGAACGGCGGCCAGCACGTCGGGCAGACTCGCCTCGGACACGACGATCCCGGCGCTCAGATCTCGGTCGCCGCTCAAGCCGACGCGCACGTCCGCCTCGACGACGTCGCCGAGGCGCAGGTTGCGCAGGGACACCTCCGAGCCGTTCACCACGAGGTCGGAAGTGAACGGTGCGCCGACGCCCCTGACCGACGCGTCGGGCGCGTCGAGAGCCAGTCTGAGACCACCTCCACCGTCCTCCTCTACCGGCGTCACGACGCCCGTGATCCCCACGGTCGCGCGCGCCAGCTCCCACTCGAGCGCGACACTGCCCTCGACAGAGAGCGAGTCGGCCGGGCCCGTGACGTTCAGCGCTCCCGTGAGCGCGATCGGGGGCAGCGCCTCGGCCAGCGCCGGGAACAGCGTGTCAACGGACACACTCGACAGCACGACCTCGCCGCTGACGTCCGGTGCGTCGAACAGGTTCTCCACCAGGCAGGATACCGCGTAGCTCCTGTCCGATGAACCCAATGAGGCGCTGAGATCACCGCCGGACAGAAGGAAGCCCCCCGCGCCTGAGCCCAGGTAGACCGATCCAAGTGACACGTCCTCCCACGTCACGAGCGACTCCAGATTCGGGCGGTCGAGCGTTCCCTCTCCGACGACGTCGCTCAAAGATATCCGGCCGCCCGCGGTCGTGTCGCCCGTCGTGGCCGCCATGAGCTGACCGACATCCAGTCCTCGCGCGTCCCCGCCGAACTCGAACCTCCACTCCTCGTCCGGTCCATCTCTCTTGAGAGCGCCCGATACGGAGACCGTCCCGCCGAAGACCCCGGCGTCAACGCTCTCCAGCCTGACGTCTCCCGGTGAGAGAACCGCGGCGCCCGACACGGAATTCAACGCGACGTCGCCGACCCGAACGCTACCGGCAGAGATGTCAACCGCGGCCGTCGGCGAGTCCAGGGGCCCCTCCACGGACGCGGACATGTCGACGCTCCCGTCGATGCGCGCCTCCGTCAGCGCCAGCAGGTCCGCCACCGGGGCCAATGGCAGGTCCCTGGCCTCCAGGCGAACGTCCTCCATCACTCCCCTGTCCGATGTCGCACCGCTCACGGACCAGGACGCCGACCGCCACGTCCCGTCGGCGCTCTCGAGAGTGACCACACCACCCCGGAGCCTGCCGCGTGCCTGAATCCCACCGAGCGTTTCGCTGAAGGCCGTCATGACCATGACGCCGTCCGCGATGTCGAAGCTGAGGTCGAGCCCCTGGATCGTGTCGGGAGACACGGACGCGTGGAACGCGGCCGACATCGACCCTGAACGGAACTCGACGGGCGTGGAGGGAGGCACGGGGAGCCGTTCGTCCAGGTGCGCGTCGAACAGGATGCCTTCCACCGCCAGCATCTGCTGAGAACTCTCCCAGGTGAACCTCGCCTCGAAGTTCCTCTCGCCGCCGAGGCAGTTCCCGGAGGCTCCCCCGACGACCTGACCCTCTCCATCCCGCTCCACCAGCAGGTCTATCGAGTCGATGGTCAGCGTACGCTCCGTCCTGCTGTCGCGGAAGGAGATCGACGCGCCGGAGATGCCCAGGTAGTCGGGCAGGTAGCTCTCGAGCGATGAGACATCGATCAGAGGAGCGGCCAGAGTATCAGGGGCCTGGTCGTGTCCGTAGCTGATGACGATTCTGGGATCACTGATGATGATGGCGGAGAGGGAGCGCTGAGGTACCAGTCCCCGGGCGATCAGCTTGGGCAGGCTGACGTTGACCGCAGCAGAAGGCACCAGCACGTAGCCGCCGTCCTCGAACCGGAGCATGATGTCAGTGAAATGAAGAGAGGCGAGCCCCATTTCGAGCCCGCCTATCGTCAGTTCGCCCTCGACCTCGGGCATTATCCTTCCAAGCACGACTCGCTTGACCGCGGGGTGGCGCGACGCGACCTTGAGCCCCAGGAACCCCAGGGGCAGCACGGCGATGATCAGGATGGCCAGAAAGACTACCCACCTGCGTTGGCGCATTCCTTAAGAGAACTCCCCCGCCCCATCCGCAGGGCGGCGCGTCGTGTCGATGCGGCCGGGCCCGGGGGACGCTCCGGCCGCGGGGAGCTCGACATCACTTCGCCGCCGAGACCTTCTTCCGCGCCTTGCGGAACGTCAGTTCGTCGCCCTTGCGTTCGATCGCTATCCGGCCGCCGTCGCACTTGCCCTTGAGGATCTCCTCGGAGAGAGGATCCTCCAGGTACCGCTGAATGGCCCTCCGGAGCGGCCGCGCTCCGAAGGCCGGATCGAATCCCTTCTCTATCAGAAGCTCCTTGGCCTCGGCGCTGATCTCGAGGTGGACACCTGCCTCGGCCACCCGCTTCTCGACCTCGCGGAGCAGGATTTCGATGATCTCGCGCATCTCGTCCATGTCCAGCGCGTGGAAGACCACGGTCCCGTCGACCCTGTTCAGGAACTCGGGATTGAACACGCGCTTCAGAGCTTCCGTGGCCTTGCCCTTCATCTGGGTGTGGCTGTCCTCGGTGCTCTCCTCCTGGGCGAAGCCTATCCCCCTGGTCTGCGCGATGTCACGGGCTCCCACGTTCGATGTCATTATGACAACCGTGTTGCGGAAGTCAACAGTCCGGCCGAAGCTGTCCGTCAGCTGCCCGTCATCGAGCACCTGCAGCAGGATATTGAACACATCCGGGTGCGCCTTTTCTATCTCGTCGAACAGCACGACGCTGTAGGGGCGCCTTCTGACCTTCTCGGTCAGCTGGCCGCCCTCCTCGTAGCCCACGTAGCCGGGAGGCGCACCCACGAGCCGCGAGACGGCGAAGCGCTCCATGTACTCGGACATGTCGAGCCTGACGAGCGCATTCTCGTCCTCGAACAGGAACCCGGCGAGCGTCCTTGCGAGTTCCGTCTTCCCTACTCCGGTCGGTCCCAGGAAGATGAAGGAGCCGATCGGGCGTCTCGGGTCGCGGAGTCCGGCCCGGTTGCGGCGGACCGCCTTGGCCACCGTCGTCAGCGCCTCTTCCTGCCCGACGACCCTCTTGCGAAGCTCGTCCTCCATGCGCAGGAGCTTCTCGGTCTCCTCCTGCGCCAGCTTCTTGACCGGGATCCCGGTCATGCCGGCCACGACCTCGGCGACGTCCTCCGCATCGACGCTGGCCCGACGCTGGTTCTTGGACTGGACCAGGTCCTTGCGCGCCGTCTCCAGCCTCCGCTGGAACTCCCGCTCCTTGTCTCTGAGCTCGGCGGCCCGCTCGAACTCCTGGTTCTCGCTCGCGGACCTCTTCTCGCACGACACGTTCTCGAGCTCCTGCTCGAGTTCCTTCACCTCGACCGGGATCGTACTTATCTCGAGCCGCGCCCGTGCTCCGGCCTCGTCTATGACGTCGATGGCCTTGTCGGGCAGGAACCGGTCGGAGATGTACCGGTCAGCCAGCTTGACCGCGGCGACGATCGCCTCGTCCGAGATGTCGGCCGAGTGGTGCTCCTCGTACTTGCACCTCAGCCCCTTTAGGATCTCGACTGTCTCGTCCGGCGACGGGGGATCAACGATGATGGGCTGGAAGCGCCTCTCTAGCGCGCCGTCCTTCTCGATGTGCTTCCGGTACTCGTCGAGCGTGGTCGCGCCTATGGCCTGAAGCTCACCCCGGGCCAGCGCCGGCTTCAGCATGTTGGCCGCGTCGATGGCGCCCTCCGCTCCTCCCGCGCCGACGATGGTGTGCAGCTCGTCGATGAAGATGATGACGTTCTCGCTCTCGCGGATCTCGTTGATGAGGGTCTTCAGCCGCTCCTCGAACTGGCCGCGATACTTCGTACCCGCGACGGTCGACGACAGATCCAACATGACAAGTTTCTTGTCCTTGAGTGTCGCGGGCACCTCGTTAGCCACGATCTTCTGCGCCAGGCCCTCGACGATCGCCGTCTTGCCCCCTCCGGGCTCGCCTATGAGCACGGGGTTGTTCTTCTTCCTCCGCGAGAGCACCTGGATCACGCGCTCCATCTCCTGCTGGCGCCCGATCACGGGGTCCAGCTGGTTCTTCCTC
>DAOWER010000134.1 GCA_030638405.1 Candidatus Eiseniibacteriota bacterium
AGACTTCCCCTTGGACTCGCGCTTGATCTTGATCCAGAGGTCCTTGTGGGATATCGGCATGGGCTTCTCTCTTGGTCGCCCGGTCCGACTCCTGACGCGCCGCCACCTGCGCTTCAGCCACTTGAGCCTGATGCGCTTCCGGTGGTCCTCGGTACCGGAGGGCTTCGTCATCACGCCCCGCTCTTGACCTTCTTGTCCGCGTTGAAGACCGTCCAGTAGCAGTCCTCGGCGTTCACCGCCTCTTCCTCGCTGAACCCCTCGCGCTTCATGACGCGGACGACGAACGCGTCCGCATCGCGCTCCTGATTGCGCTTGTCCGCCTTCGCAAGGTAGTAGTGCCCCCACTCGTGAGCCGCGAGGTACCACGCCGCGAGCACGCACGATTCCGGGTCGCGCTCGAGCAGGTGATACAGGTTGTGGATGAACCCGAAATCGTAGGCGGGGACCACGGCCTTGTAGTCGTCGTCGGTCAGAACTACCTGGCCGCCCGTCGTGTCCCAGTGACGGAGTCTCAACGACTTCGAGGAGTAGCCACTGCTTATCCGGAGCGCCTTGTAGACCAGAGAACCTATCTGGCTGTGCACGGTGGCCATGTAGCGGAAGCCGGACCGGACCTTCCGGGCCCACTCGACCTCGCTCTTGAGCTTGATGCTCATCGGGAGCCCTCCTCCCGGACATGATAGCACACGGGGAGCGCTGAGAGGGAGCCGCGGTTGCCTCCCCTGCCCGCGGACACGTGACGAGCGCGCGGGGCGGAACTGCTCCGGCCTGGCGGACGCATCGTGCGCGCCCCCGTGGTACAAGAAAGGGGGCGGCACGTCTCTGCCGCCCCCTCGAAACTCAGCACTCCGTCGCGCCTACTTCAGCATGATGAGCTTGCCGCAGGCGGTGAGGCCGTCGATGTCGAGCCTGGCGAAGTAGACGCCCGACGCAACGCGCTCACCGGCGTTGTCGAACCCGTCCCACACGGCAAAGCCCGCGCCGCCATCCATGCGCTCGCGGACGAGGCTACGAACCTCGCGACCGTTGACGTCGTAGACGAGGATGTCAACGAAACCGCCGCCGGTCGGCACCGAGTAGGCTATCGAGGTCGTCTCGGCGAACGGATTCGGGCTGGCCGCCTTGAGACCGAACGCGAAGGACCCGTCCTCGATACCGGTCGCGACCTCGTCAGCGTCGTAGGAGTAGCCCATGTCGTTTGTGCCGCCGTCGCAATTGGCCACGACCATACCGACCGCGGACAGGGTGCTCCAGGTCTCTACGGTCAGTGAGCCGTTGCCCCACGGATTGAGCGGAATCTCACCGTACTCCCCGTAAACGCCACCGGGCGTCTTGTAGTTGAGGAAGACGGCGTTGGCCGTGGAGAGAGGCGCCGGACCGTCGTACTCAACAAGTAGTCCGTCGTCACCGCCGGCGGGGTTGTTGAACATGATGTAGTTGCAGCCGTAGCTGTCCGGCTCCATCCCGGGGATCGGTCCGCCGATCGCGATCGGATAGGAGACGTGCCCGCGCATGATGGGGGTGGTGGGCCAGTAATTACCCTCTTCGAAGTGGTTGCCGTCGTCGCGCGTACCAGTGAACCAGCACCAGACGGCGAAGTCGAGGTACGCCTCCTCAATGCTGGATCCGTAGGTCCCCAGCACGACGTCTATCGCGTTCAGTGTCGCGCCCGAGTACTCCATCTGCCACCAGTTGTCGACGACGATGCTGTTGCCGAAGTTCTCGGCCAGGTAGAAGTTCCATACGCACGAGCCGTACCAGCGAGAGCCGCCGTCGTGGTAGTCGATCGACCGGTAGAGCGAATTCAGGAACGAAGGGAGGTAGTACCGGTAGTCGTTGACGCTGTCGTAGAGCATGTCCTCCATCCAGGTCGAGGTCGCTTCCATGTACCATATGTCCGAGTAGGCGTTGTGCGCGCTCTGGCAGCCGTGGTTGAACTCATGGGCCACAGTGATCTGCATGCACTCAAAAGGCGTGTGCGGGAATCCGACCCAGTTGTTCTCGATCACGACGTAGCTCGTTGCAGCGTTTGGGGGGTACCCGCCGGGGCCGTCGTAGTAGGGGTAGCTGGGCTGGCAGTATCCGTAGAGATTGGTCAGGTTCTGCACGTAGATGTCATAGAGGTCGTTGCCGCCGCCGCCGTCGGGGTCGCCGCCGTCGGGAGGCGGTGCGCGGAAGCCCATCGCGGTGACTTCGTTGTCCCACACGTACTCGGCTGCGGTCATGAGGGCATTTCTGTAGGTCGCGTTCGGCCACCCGTAAATCATGTGAGTGCCGCTAGTGTCGTAGTGGATGCGAAAGTGAGTGGTCTCGACGTAGGTCATGGTGCTGGGCCTGGCCCTGAGACCTCTGATCTCCTCTGCCACCGCATCCGGAAGGTCCGGCAGTGCGAGGCGGATCTCGGCGTCCATCGGAGTCCCGCACTTGTCGATCTGCCCGCCGGCCAGGTCCTCGCGGACCTTCCAGGGCGCGTAGAGCGCGTAGGCCTTCTGCAGGATCATCTCATCGTGACTGATGTCGCCCCTGTCATACGCATCCTGGATCACCGCGGCGGTCGTCATCTCCGCGGTCTCGAGCTTGGCGAAGCCCGGGACTGCGAGAAGCGCCACGGCGACCACGGACAGCAACAGCGCCACGGACAGCTTACGCATGGCAAAGCCTCCTCTTTGAGGGGGTAACTTCCCTAGTGGGTTTCCTGTCAATTGTGCATTCTAACACAACTTAATGGCAAGGTCAAGGAACACGCCAGGAACCCCTGCGGACGGCCGCCTTGACCCTCCCCCGAGCCGGGGCTATAGTGGGTCACATGACTCAATTCCCAGGCAGGCGAGGCTTCCTCCCTTTCTGGCGGCACTCAGGTATCCCGCTCTTCTCGATTCTCGGGATAAGAGTCGTCGCGCACTACAGCTGGTTCGCCATCGCCGCCCTGATCGTGTGGGCTCTCACGGTCGGGTGGTTCCCGAGGGTCCTTCCCGGACGCCCG
Organism: Candidatus Eiseniibacteriota bacterium; assembly: GCA_030638405.1. GTDB lineage: Bacteria > Joyebacterota > Joyebacteria > Joyebacterales > Joyebacteraceae > JALGZG01. The sequence goes on from DAOWER010000134.1 coordinate 2,984, forward strand.
CTCGCGCACTACATCACATTGGGGATCATCACGGCCTTCTTCTTCTTCGCCTCCGTGCTCATTCACGAACTCATGCACAGCGTGGTTGCGGTCAAGAGCGGCATCCCCGTGAGGAGGATCACGCTCTTCCTGTTTGGAGGAGTCGCGGAGATCCTCAGCGAGCCGTCGGACCCGAGGACCGAGCTCAGGGTGGCCCTCGCTGGACCTGCCGCCAGCACGATCATTGCGGCCGGATGCTGGATCGCAGTGGTCCTGATGGGCGACGAAACGACTCGCCCG
>DAOWER010000112.1 GCA_030638405.1 Candidatus Eiseniibacteriota bacterium
CGGCACGACTCGCAGCGTCGGGATCTGTGAGAGGTCGCTTCCCAGCATCACCTGGAGGCCCGACTGCATCCAGTCGGCATCGGGGTTGCCGCTCATGTTCCTGAATGGAAGCACCGCGATCGAGTACTGGGGGTCTATCCAGGTGGTCTCCTGGACGGGCTTGTCGACGACCCCGGTGGCCGTCTGCCACGTCGTCTCGCCCAGCGAGCCAAGCTGGGTCCCCAGCACGGAGGACACCGGCGCGCCGAATTTCTCGAGTTCCGCGGCGACCGCGCCGCAGTCGTCGAACCGGTCGGCCGGCTTCTTCGCGAGGGCTCGCGCGACCACGCCCTGGTACTCCCGCGGCACTCCGGCGTCATCGGGGATCGGAGCCGGCGGCGTGTTGACCACCGCGTAGAGGACCTCGACGTGGGTCTCTCCGGGAAAAGCCGGCTGCCCGGCCGCCATCTCGTAGAACACCGAGCCTACTGCGAACACGTCCGCCCTCGCGTCCACGGGCACGCCCTTCGCCTGCTCGGGAGACATGTAGCGGGCGGTCCCTATCACGGCACCCTCACGTGTGAGGGACATGGCCTGCGTCGCGTCGGTGCTCTCGGACTCCTGAAGCAGCTTGGCGAGCCCGAAGTCCAGTATCTTGACCAGTCCGTCGGGCCTCACGACGATGTTCTCCGGCTTGATGTCGCGGTGCACGATACCCAGCTCGTGGGCCTTGCCCAGCGCGCGGGCAATCTGTCTGGAGAGGTCGAGGATCTCGTCGAAGGACGGGATACCGGCGGACATCTTCGCGCGCAGCGTCTCCCCCTCAACGAGCTCCATGGCGATGAATGTCAGACCGTCGACTTCATCGATCTCGTAGATGGTGGCTATGTTGGGGTGGTTGATGGCGGATGCCGCCTGCGCCTCTCGGATGAACCGCTGCACACGCTCGTGGTCGGCCGCAACGTCCTGCGTCAAAACCTTGAGAGCGACACGCCTGCCAAGCTTCGTGTCCTCGGCGGTGTACACGATACCCATGCCGCCGCGGCCGAGCTCTTCGATGATGCGGTAGTGAGAGACCGTCTTCTCTATCATGCTGGCAACTCTTGCCTCGCCTTTCGCCCTGACAGCGCGTCGCCTTCTGAGCAACGGTCACCGACGCCGAATATCAGGCTACCAGATGAGCATCGCCCTGACCAGCCGGTTCCCGGGACCGGGGTGCGGCCGCGAGACTGCATCGGGGGCCCCCACGCACCGACGCCGGCGGGGCCGACCTCCCAGAGGGATGGTCCTGCCCTGCCGGCGCCAGTTCTTTGAACGGCGTCGCCCCTGGCCTATCGGATGTAGACCAGCTTCGCCGTCTGCATCTGTCCACCCGACTCGACCAGCGCGAAGTACACACCGGACGCGGTCTGACGGCCTGACTTGTCGAGGCCGCTCCAGACGAGGGTCTCGCCACCCTCGGACAGGCGTCCATCGAACACCGTCGACACCAGTCTGCCCGACACGCTGTGGATGCGCACGGTCGCCTCCGCCCCCACGGGACCCGAGAGGGAGAGCGTGCACTCTCCGCTCGCGGAGTTCGTCACCGCGAGTGACACCAGCGCCGAGGCGTCGTCGATGCCCGCGAAGGTCTCGCCGCTCTCGAGCTCGATGCTGTGCATCAGTGTCTTCGAATGCGCGAGTACCTTCCCGACGAGGTTACCCATCTCCTCGTTCCCGGAGGAGTCGGGCACGCACCAGCCCGCGTGGTCGCGCAGGATCGAGTTCATGATAGCGAGTTCGCTCAGGGCGTTCCCGAGGACCCCGGCGTCGTAGTTGTGGCGCGCCCTCTCGCGGAACGTCTCCAGCTCCTCCATCACCTCCCACGGGCAGGAGTTGTTGGACGGCACCTCATCGGGCATATCCATGGCCCTCTCAAGGCGCCAGAACTTGTACAGCGTCACCTGCGGGAGCTCGCGCGTGTCATCGACGAGCACGACCTCGGTGGGGCCCGTTTCCAGCCTGCTTCCGCCGGGCCCGAGCTCGCTGAACCGCGGCATCGTCCCGCGCGCGTCCTCGATGCTCCCCACTACCGTGAAATCCCGGAAGGTATCGCTCACGCCGCTCGCGTAGAAGAGGCGCGACCCCTCCATGAGAACGTCCACCTGGATCAGGCTCCGGTAGGCCGCCTCGGTGGAGATCGAAATATAGAGGAACTGGTCGGCTCTCGACCCGGGGAGCACGGCGTAGTCGGGCAGGAGGTTCCCTTCTGGGCTCACTCTGTTCTGGGACGATTCCGCGGCCGCTGATGTGAACCCGGCGCTCGTGACCTCCTCGTAGGTGATCTCGACGCCCGAGAGTGGTTCGATGAAAACGTTCTCCCCCTCCGGGGTCGGCGCGAACGACGCGGCGGTTACCGCCGTCGGGTCCGTGATGCCGCCGGTGAGGTCCGGCTGGATCCGCACGCCGTCCCCCTCGTAGCGCTCGATCACGCCGTTCTCTGAGTTCACTAGATAGATGATGCCGTTCGACCCGATCTCCATGTCGGTGTAGCGGGGGCCCTCCGCCTCGCCGAACGGGACGACTGCGCCGGCCACCTCGTGGTACAGGCCGGACTCGCGGTCGACGATCACGATACCGCCACCGGGCGTTATCGCGAACCCTCCGGGCTCCGCCACCATCGCGCCCGGCTCGACGACGTCCGGAAGGCGAACGAAAATCCCCGGCCCCGTCTTCTCAAACTCCGAAAGGAACCCGAAACCGGCGCATCCGCTCTCGACAAGAACCAGTATGTTCCCCGCGCGGTCGCCCATCGGCCAGACCTGAAGGTCCACGAGCGTGTCGTCGGTGCCAAACGTGTAGATGGTTCCGGCCGGACCGACCCCGCCGGACAAGACGCCGAGATAGCTGTCGCAGCGCTCTCCGCCGTCGGGCTCTCCGCCGTTCTTGATGACGTAGATATTGGAGTCGGCCGGGTCCGGGTAGACATCCTCGGTCGTGTATGCCGACTGATGATACTCGAGAGTCTCGAGCGCCTGGGTCCCGACGTCGAAGAGCAGCACGTCTCCCTGGTCGCCGAACGCCGCGATGAGAAGGCGACCGAACTCATCGAGCGTCATGCCGCGCACGCCGGGTATCTGCGCCTCAGGATTGACGACGGTTCCGATAGCGCCCTCGTAGCTGACGATCCATCCCGGCTCGCCCTCCCCCGCGTAGACCTGTGCGACTGCCACAGACCCCCAGAAGCTCAGGACCATCACCGCCGCAAGAACTGTCAGTGCCTTCGCATATCGCATGGCGCGCTCCCTTTTCTGGGATCATCGTGCTGTCTGCTGCTGACCCTCGTTCAGCCAGTGCCCGGGCCGCTCCTGTCCGGCGTATGAAGACGACCTTCGAGGTCAGAACCTCGCTGCCGGACTCCACGCGCGCGAAGTAGACACCGGCCCATAGACCTTCAACACGGGCTGTCTCGTCCGTACAACCCGGCGCGGAAAGCAGGGTATGCTGTCGTTGCATGGCTTGAGAATACGTCAATTCTCTGCATGTGTCAATGATTTCTACTCACTACTGGAGAAGGGGGCCGCCGGGCGAGCCCTCATAGAGAGGGGCCCTCGTGCTCGCGCACGGGGGCCCCGAACATAGGGCTTGGCGTCCGGACCGTGTCGAACGGTCAGGCGCGGCGGCCGGGCGTCACTTCAGCATGACCATCTTGCGTTCGAGCTTCGTGTCCCCTGCCTCGAGCCGGTAGAAGTACACGCCAGAGCTTACTGCTCGGCCGTCGTCGTCCAGACCGCGCCACACGGCGAGGTGCTCTCCTCCGCTTCTGTAGCTGTCCACCAGCGTCCGCACCAGCCGGCCAGAGAGATCGTAGACCGACAGACGAACCCGACCGCCGGGCGACGGAACCCGATACTGGATCGCCGTCGACGGATTGAACGGGTTCGGGAAGTTGTGGCTCAAGTAAGGCCTCACCGTGACGCCTTCGTCAAAGCCCGTACCGCACTCCGTATAGATCTCCGTATGAGTCTCGTCCGTCCACGGCACGTAGTCCACGAGACCGTAGAACAGACTGTCGCCCACGCACGTGCTCCCCCAGTAGTTGTAATCCGCGTCAACCGCCACGCCCGCCGTGTTGAACACCTGGAAATACGCGTTGTCCACGATGTCGTTCGCGTCCGCCAGCGTGCGTCCCACCTCCGGACCGGGGTCGCCCGTGTTGTAGATACCCGAGAACGTGTTCAGCTCGATCACGTTCCCGGAAAGGAACGGACGTGAGGTGTCGCCCACCGCCACTCCGTTCGCGTTCGACGAGATCACGTTGCCCGTCACTGTCGAGTAGTCGCCATACCGTGAGTTGATACCAGGGCTCCCGTTCACGAACGAGCTCTCCTCCACCCGAAGGAACGAACTCCACGTGTCCAGACCTATCGCCGAGCCCTGTCCGTCTACAGTGAACCCCCTGAAAAGCGTCAGGTCACACATGCCCACACACATCACAACGGCACCGCTCCCCGCCGTGATGGTCGTCGTCGCCCGGCCGTCGCTGCTCATCACGATCACGCCGTTCTTGAGCAGGATGCTCTCGTTGTACGTCCCCGGTGACACGAGCACCGTGTCTATCGCAGAGGCGGCGTCGATCGCCGCCTGGATGGTCCCATACGGCGAGGGCACAGAGAGCACGGAGCCCGTGCCCAGATAGAGCATCTCGGAGTACTCGCTCTTCTGCGACTCCGCGTCGGTCGCCACCAGACGGTAGAAGTACGTCCAGCTCGGGTTGAGACCCTCGTCCAGGAACTCGGGGTCGGGCGTGAACCCGACCAGCCGCTCGCTGTCGATCGGAGGCGAGAACGGGAGCGTGTCCCGGTAGACCCAGTAACGCCTGAAGTCGCTCTCGCAGTTGGCGTCCCACGTCAGCTGGATGTCGCTGCCGACCCACTCGGCGGTGATCCCCGATGGAGGCGACGGTGCCGGGTCGATGGACACGATCGCGGAGTGCTCCCCGCGCCAGCCAGTGTCGTAGGCGGGGACGATCTCGTACGCGTAGTTGTCACGAGGGCAATCACCAGAGGTGTCGTCGACGTACGACGTCTCCACGGCCGGCACCCAATCGACCGAGTCCGGAGCGGCCAGCTCGTTGCCGCGCGCGATGACGTAGTAGTCGATCGGGCCCGCCCCCGCACTCCAGGAGAGCTCGTTCGCTCCCTCACTGAACGTGACGGCCAGCCCCGACGGGCCATCGTAGCACAACTCTCCCTCGACGCGATTCGACGCCGCCCACTCGAGCGTGTCGGTGTCGACCGCCGACACCCAGTAGTAGTACGGGTCGCACGCCGGAATCCCTATGTCCGTGTAGGTCGTGTCCGGCGCTTCGACCGTCGCTATCGCGGTGAGCGGCACCTGCGTCGAGTCCCTGTAGACGATGTAGTAGTCAACCTCGGCGCGCGCGTCCGGCGGGACGCTCCACGACAGGTCCAGGGACGCGCCGTCTTGCACCACGACGAGGTTCTGCGGGCCCTCAGGGCAGCCGATGCCGAGTGCGCCCATTCCGAACTCGAGGGTCGGTGATGTCGCGTGGACGGCCACGTCTCCGGCCGGACCGTCGCAGAAGAGCGGGTCCTCCGAGATGGAATTCGGGTCGGCACTGCAGCCGTTGTATTCGCCTGTGGTGTTGCCCCACACGTCGTTGTAGA
>DAOWER010000001.1 GCA_030638405.1 Candidatus Eiseniibacteriota bacterium
CAGTCACTCCCATGAAGCTCGTTATCCCGTTCAGGAACAGGATGACGTCCTCGCGGGCCGTCGCCTCTCTGAGAGCGGTGAAGACTATCTTCTCGAAATCGCCGGCCTCGCGGACGCTGGCCAGGACTCTGTGGAAGGAAAGCTCTATGACGCGCCTGCCGGCAAGCCGGCGTGGGACCCGGCCCTGCGAGATCTCGCGGGCCAGCGTGAGGACGAGCGCCCGCTTTCCGACCCCGTCGGGTCCGACCAGGACCCCGGAGTGACGCTCCCGCCGCTCCAGTATCTCCTTGATCTGTCTGAGTTCGGTCTCCCACAGCTCGCCGTCGAGCGTGATCTCGAGCTCCGCGGCGATCTGCGTCAGGTCGATCCCCAGCTGACTGAGGATGGACGTGTCCGGCGTCTGCGCGGCATCGCCCGCGTTCGGCTCCGTGGAGCCGTCCGATTCGGCGGTGCTGCCGGCGCCGCTGGCGTCGCCGGGCTCCGGGGGAGCGCTGAGCCCCTTCGAGTCATCGGGTTCACGCGCCAACGTATGTGACCCCGATCCGGTCCACGAACGCAGGACCGAGAACCGGCAAGCCGGCCCTCACCGGTCGCGTCACCTTGATCAGGGAGACGCTCTGCTCCTCCTCGCCCCCCTCACCCTCCTCACCATCCTCACCATTGCTCGGCGGCGCCTCGCGCCTGAGCTTCTCCCACTCCAGGCGAAGCTTGACGTAGTGGTCATCTATCATCTCGCGCGCCACGTCGGGCGCAAACGCCACCGCGGCATCCATCACGCGGACGACCATGGGCGCGACAGTCGACCTCGCGATACCGGTGTTCTCGTGCAGGCCGGCCATCACGATAAGGAGCAGGAGCACCCCCGTGAAGACGCAGGCCATGGCCACACCGAGAACGCCTCCGGCGAGCTTGTCCAGCCAGCCGAGCGACGCCAGCTTGAGAGCCTTGGCGATGATCTTCCCGATGACGCTGACCAGGATGAGCACTATGACGAAGACTAGCAGAAATCCGAGCATCACCTGTCCCTGCGCGCCTATCTGCAGGCGCGCGAACGCGAGCTCGGCCACCTGCTCGTAGTTGCCGGCCGCGATCACGACGCCGAGCACGAGAGCGACGACCCCGAAGAGCCCCCGCACGAACCCGTTGGCCAGCCCCTTGACCAGGCCGATCACAAGAATGATCAGGATGACGATGTCTACCCAGTTCATGTCTCCTCCAAGCGCTTATTTCCCTGCCCGCGCGGACCTTGTCCCGGTCACGCTAGCACCGCGCGCGAATCCTGTCAAGCGAGCTTCCGGGGGCTCCTGACGACACGGGGCCCGCACAGTGGCACGAGGCCCGGATGCGGGCCTCGCGAGAGTGCTGGGTCGGTATCGCAGCGACGTGTGGGCCGCTATCTGAGCACGAGGGTCTTGGAACTCACCCGCTCCCGGCCGCGCTCCAGTACGAAGAAGTAGCAGCCGGAGGCCACCCCCGCCCCCGCGTCGTTCGTCAGGTCCCACTGCCGGACGTGCCGCCCGGGCTCGAGCGGGTTCTCCACGAGACGCCGCACGAGCCTCCCGGCGACGTCGTATACGGCCAGCTTCGTCCGCGTCGAGTCTCCCCAGCGCTCGTCGTCGGCCACAGTGAAGGACACGGTCGTCCCCTCCGCGGCCGGCAGCGGCCACACGCCCGTTATCGCCGTGCGCAAGTCGATTGCACTGCCGGGCGGCGCCAGGTCGTCCACGGGATTCCAGTGGAGGGCCAGCGTCTCGTCAAGCTCATCGACAATGAGCGCTATGGACAGGTCGCTCCCCGGTTCTGTCGACACTTCTATGGCACGTGACTGCTGGCCCTCGCACTTCAGATCATCGATGGGGGCGATGAAGTAGCGGTAGTCGCCCGCCTCCACTATGTCCCAGTCGGTATAGAGCGGCTCTTCCACGACGCCCAGGAGCGACTTTTCGCCGAAGCCGCCGAAACCGTCCGACTGGCAGCGGTAGACGCTGTACGAAGCGGCCCCGTCGATCGGGTCCCACGTCAGCACGACGGCTTCGCCGCTCTCCGCCGCCCGGGCGGAGTCGACCTTGTAATCGGGAACGACACCGGTACCCACCAGAACCTCACCGCTTTCGAAGCAGACGGTCAGTCGTGTTCTGAGGCCACTGAACTCGTAGAACTGCCCGTTCCAGGAGTGCACGTCGTAGTAGGCGCCGCCCAGCTCGATCCTGTGGAACCACGTGGTGGGGTTGATCACGGCGATCCCCTTCTCGAAGCGGCGCATCTTGATGAGCTCGGTGTGGTCGACGCCCACGGCCTGCTGGCCGGGATACGCCTGGACGTCCTCGGCCCGCCCAAGCGGCTGCCCGAGGTCCACGTCGTAGTACTCGATCCACCAGACCTCGCCGTGAGCGGGGTCGTCGCAGGAGAAATAGCCGCCGCCAAAGACGAGGGTGCTCGTCAGACCGAAGAGAAATTCCCGGTCGAAGCTCCCCCCTCTCCTTGGACCGTCGGGCGTGATTTCACCTTCCCATATGTAGTTGATGATGTTGGTCGTCGGCTGCCTGTAGAGGGCCTCGAAGGCCAGATAGCCGTGCTCCTCGTTCATCATGTTCTCGTACCAGTCACCGTGCATATTCGGGAACTTCTCCCGCGTGTCCCCGTCGCACCAGTCGTAGAGCGTGTTGTTGCCGTTGGCGACCAGGAGGAAATCGTCCCCGACGAGGTCGCGGAGCTTCGTGACGCACTTGCGCATCCCGAGACGCCAGCTCTCGTTGAGCTCCTCCGCGGCGGCGGGATTGCCATCCAGGTCGTGGTCAATCGGGTGAACCAGGTATGGGTCCCACCATGCGATCCTGTCGACGCAGTAGTCCAGGAACACGCCGTCCCAGCGCCCACCCTCCTGGAGCCGCTCGGCGATGTACCCAGGCAGCCACTCGCACAGCCTCTGGCCCTGCGCGTTGGTCGGGCAGTCGAGACTCATGTTCAGCATCATGTTCCCGGCGGCCATCTGCACGCGCTCGCCTTCGGTGTCGAGCATCCACCAGTTGTTCGCGTCGAGCGCCGCGGTGAGGTCCCC
>DAOWER010000235.1 GCA_030638405.1 Candidatus Eiseniibacteriota bacterium
TGAGACATGGAGCAACCTGGCTCCGGTCGGCGGATACAGCCACGTCAAGAACGACAACCCGGCCAACCCCCTTCCCACCGGCACTCCATGCTGGTCGGGCGCGCACACGTGGAGGGAAGAGACGTTCGACCTGACGCCCTACGAGGGGCAGCGCGCGACGTTCAGGTTCAGGTTCGCGTCCGACGCGCTCGAGACGGAGGAGGGGTGGTACATCGACGACGTCTCCATCACCAGCACGGGCACGGGCGTGGACGATTCCGAACCGTCCATCCCGAAGCGCTTCGCGCTGGCGCAGAACGCCCCGAACCCATTCAACCCCGTGACGACCATAGCCTACTCGCTGGCTGAGCCTTCTCACGTGACCATTCGTGTCTACAGCGTCGCCGGCAGGCACGTGGCGACGCTCAAGGACGGCGTGGAGGACGCGGGGCAGAGGTCCGTCGTCTGGGACGGCACCACCGACAGCGGCCAGAGCGTCGGCAGCGGCATCTACTTCTGCTCGATGACGGCCGGGGAGTTCAGCGACAGGAAGATGATGGTGCTTCTCAAGTAGGAGCGCCGCAGCGGCAAGAGAAGAGAGGCGGACGGTGGCCTGGCCCTCGAGGGCCTGAGCCGTCGTCCGCCTCTTCGTTTGTGCCGTCCGAGCCCCGTCTTGAGGGCACGTCCGTTGTCGCGGGCTCTGCCGCGAGGGCACGTCCGTCGTCGCGGGCTCCGCAGCGCGGGTACGTCCGCCGCCCGGAAGCTTCTACACGAGTTCGTCTATCGTCCCGAGCAGGTCGACCAGCGAGTAGGGCTTCTGCAGGAAGCGGAATCCCTTCTCCTGGATGATCGGCCACTGGGACTTCTGGTCGGAGTAGCCGCTGGACACCAGAACCTGGAGGTCCGGACTTCGGGAGAGCAGGTCGTCTATCAGCCGGATCCCGCTCTTGTCCGGCAGCACGACATCGCTGAACACAAGATCGAAGTTCCCGCCCTCGCGCTCGAAGAGCTCAAGCGCTTCCTTGTGGGCTCCGGCCTCGAAGACGACGTAACCGTTCTCCTTGAGCGCCCTGGAGGCGAGCTCGCGGACGGCCTCTTCGTCTTCGACCAGGAGGATGCGCTGACCGGCACCGCGCGTCCCGTCCGACGCGTCCGTGGCCCCCGACTCCTTGCTCTCGCTCCGGGTGTCCTTCACGGAGGGCAGGTAGACCTTGAACGCGGTGCCCTGATTCGGCTCGCTGTAGACGTTTATCCACCCGCCGTGCTGTCTGATGATCCCGTAGACGACCGCGAGCCCCAGCCCCGTGCCCCTCGCGGGGCCCTTGGTACTGAAGAACGGTTCGAAGATCTGGTCGATGATGTCTCTTTCGATGCCTGAGCCGGTGTCCTCAATGGAGAGGCACACGAAGCTGCCTGGGCGGGCGTCGTGGATCGTCGCGCAGGCCCTGCTGTCCAGCACGACGTTGCGCGTCGCGATCGTCAGCTTGCCGCCCTCTGGCATGGCGTCCCTTGCGTTCACAGCGAGGTTGATCATGACCTGCTCGAGCTGCCCGGGGTCCGCCTTCGCCTGGCACGGGGATTCGTCCAGCGCGGCGATGAGTTCGATGTCCTCACCGATGAGTCTGTGCAGCATCGCGTCCGTGTCTATGACGATCTTGTTCAGATCGATGACGACCGGCTGGAGCGGCTGTCTGCGGCTGAACGCCAGAAGCTGGCGTGTGAGCGTCGCCGCCCGTTCCGCCGCCTTGCGGATCTGGCCGATGTCGCCGTGGACGCTCTCGCTGAGCGACGTGTCGCACGAAAGCAGCTCGGCGTATCCGCTGATGGCGGTGAGGAGGTTATTGAAGTCGTGCGCGACGCCTCCCGCCAGCCTGCCCACGGCCTCCATCTTCTGTGCATGCAGCAGCTGATCCTGCGTCTCGCGCAGTTCCCCCAGGCTCAGCTCGAGTTCCTTCAGCAGCGTGGCCTTGCACCACGCCGCGGAGAGCTGGTTGGCGAACGCAGTCATGGCGGGCACGTCTCTCTCGGTCAGCTTTTCCGATCCGACCGCCAGCACGCCGAACACCTTGTTGTCCGCGACCAGAGGTGCCAGGATCAGCTTCCGGGCGTCGAGCGCCCTCTGGAGCGGAGCCGCGAACTTCTTCTTGGGAAGCGGGAGTTTCTGGTGGAGGAACTCGACCATGTCATCCACGAGCACCGTCTTCCGCTTGTGGACGACGGCTCTGAACGCGTCCACTTGGTCTACTTCGCACCGCATGTCGGCCAAGCGCCCACCCAGGAGCTTCTCGGCGGCCCGAAGCCGCTCCGGCTCTCTGGACGTGTAGCTGAGAGTCAGTGCAACCCCCGCTTCGTTCAAGAGATAGAACGTTCCAACCAGGCCGACCTTGGCGAGCTCCGCGGCGGCGGCCGCGAAGATCTCGTCCGGCTTCATCTGCCGCTCCATTCCCAGGGCGGCGTCATTGAGGGTCCTCAGGAACTGGTCCGCGCGCCTGCGATCCGTGATGTCGCGCACGACGCCGAGAACCGTATCGTCTCCGCTCAGGACCATTCTGGCCTCAAAGTCCCTGATATCCCCACTCGGGGCCGGAACAGGGATGGAATATTCCATGGGCTGCATCTCGCCCGTTTGGAACACTTTCGCGATCGACGCTTCCACCTGCCGGGCGAACGCGGCTGGGAAGACGTCGCCGACCTGCTTGCCCAGAAAGGCCTCAGGGGGCATCGCTAGGAGAGCATCGCCCGGGGCGTCGTAGCTTCGGAAGATGCCGTTCCTGTCTATGCGGAACATCATGTCGGGAACGGCATCCAGGATCGCCCTGTTCTTGGCCTCGCTGGACATCAGTTCGTCCTCGGCACGCTTGTGCCCGATCGCGAATCCGATCTGCTCGGAAACGAACTCCAGCATCTCCTTGTCGGCCTCGCCGAATTCGTTCCCGTCATCGTAGCTCTGCACCACGAGCGCGCCTATGACCTCTCCGCTGACGCGGAGCGGCACGCCCAGCCAGATGAGCGACGGAGTGCCCACGATGTCGACCACGCCCGCCTTGGTCCACTCGTCGAGTTCCTCCCGGGTCACCAGGAGGGATGTCTCGTGCTTGATCAGGTAGCCGGTGAGCGTCTTGCCGGCCGGGAAAGAGTCGAAGTCGTCCTGATCACGCGCGTCCACGAAGTAGGGGAGGGAGAGCGTGTCCTCCTCGCGGTTGTACAGCGCTATGAAGAAGTTCTCGGTGTTCATCACTTCGCCGAGCGCCTCGCGGATCCGTCGGAACAACTCTTCCATGTTCGCGGCCGTGTGGATCGAGCTCCCGATCCTGTAGGCGAGCCGCTGCACGTCCTCCGCGCGCTTGCGCTCGGTTATGTTGATGCCCGAACTCATGGTGCCGATCGCGCGGCCTTCGACATCGCGCTCGACGGCATTGTGCCATTCGAGCACCCTCTTCTCGCCGCCGAGCGTGACGATCTCGTTCTCGTATTCGGCCGGCCCGTCGTCCTCGCCGTGGATCAGCGTTTCGAATATCTCGCGCATCATCTGGCGGTCCTTCTCCGGGACGAAGGTATCGAACCAGTTCCGCCCGAGGATGTCGGCCTCGGTCCCCCCGAGGATGTCACAGCCCTTGCGGTTGATCAGCGTGACGCATCCATCGGGATCCAGTCCAAGGAAGATCACGCCGGTCAGATCGAGGTACCGCAGCGCCTCGTCCCGGATGTCCTTGAGCTCCTCGACGCGCGGCCGGAGTTCCTCGACCTCCCGGGTGACAGGCTTCGTGTTCCTGTTCTTGTCTTCCATGTCCGGTCCCTGGTTCTCCCGGTGTCGTGACACGCGCCTCGATGTTCGTCCAACCCAGTTCGCTGATGCGGCGGGGTTCAGCGTCTCGGCTCGAGTATCAGGCCGACCCGATCGTCTCCCTTATCGTGAGCAGCAGGTCTCTGATGCCGTAGGGCTTCTGAAGGAAACCGAAGCCCCTGTCCCGTATCGCTTCCCACTGAGATTTCGTGTCGGTGTAGCCGCTGGCAAGGAGAACGCGCACGTCCGGCCGCGCACTCTGCAGCTCCTCCGCGAGCTCCAGCCCGCTCTTCGTCGGCAGCACGACGTCGCTGAACACGAGGTCGACACCGTCGGCCTCGCTGAAGACAGCGAGCGCCTCATCGGCGTCCGCTGCCGCAAGCACCGTGTAGCCGCCCTCCCGGAGCGCCCTCATGGCGAACTCCCTGACGGCGTCCTCGTCCTCGACAACCAGGATCTTCTCGCCGTGCCCGGCCGTTGTGACGATGGTGTCATCGGTCTCGGCCTGCTCCGCGACGGCGTCCACCGTGACAGGCAGGTAGGCCGTGAACTGCGTCCCCTCGCCGAGGCTGCTATCGATGCTCATCCAGCCACCGTGCTGACTGACAACGCCGTACACGACGGAGAGACCGAGGCCCGTGCCCTTGCCCAGCTCCTTGGTCGTGAAGAAGGGTTCGAACACCCTGTGAAGGATCTCGGGCTCTATGCCCGTGCCGGTGTCCCTCACGGACAGGCGCACGTAGTCACCGGGCACGGCGTCCGTGATCGACTCGCACGCCTTCTCATCGAGCGTGACGTTGCGGGTCTGGATCGACAGAGTGCCGCCTTCCGGCATCGCGTCGCGACCGTTGATTATCAGGTTCATCACGACCTGCTGCATCTGGGTGGGGTCGGCCTTGACGCGGTCGAGGTCCGGATCCAGGTCGGCCGTGAGTACGATGTCTTCTCCTATGAGCCTGCGCATCATCTTGTCGAGGTTCGTCACCACCTCGTTGACAGAGATGACCTTCGGCATCAGCGGCGTCTGCCGGCTGAAGGCGAGCAGCTGACTCGTCAGCGACGCCGCCTGCGCCGCGGCCTTCCGTATCTGCTGGATGTCGCTGTGCGCCGGGTCCTCCTTGTCGACGCGGTCCAGCGCGAGTTCAGCGTAGCCCGTGATGGCCGTCAGGAGATTGTTGAAGTCGTGGGCGACTCCGCCGGCCAGGTTGCCGACCGCCTCCATCTTCTGGGCGCGCACCAGGATGTCCTGGGTCCGCCTGAGTTCCCCGAGGCTGCCGCTCAGTTCCTCCATGAGGGTCGCCTTCCGCCAGGCGGCGGCGAGCTGGTTGGCGAATGCGGTTATCGCCGGAACGTCGTGCGCCTCGAGGTCATCTGACTGCACGACGAGCACGCCCGTGACTTCCTCTCCTGTTCTCAGGGGTGCCAGGATCGTCGGGCGCCTCGTGAGAGCCCACCTCAACCGGTCCTCCGGACCGTCCGGGAGGGAGCGGGCGATAACCTCGTCCTTGTCACCGCCCGCCAGGAACAGACTCTTCTTCTCCCGGACCGTTTTGGCGAGCGGTTCGAACGTCTGGACGGGTATGCTTGCGGAGTCCTCCCAGCAGGGCTCCTCGCCCGTTCCGGTGTCGCTGCCGGGGAAGCCCGGGCTCGTGTAGTCGACGGAGACCGCCCCGCGACTCTCGTCCGTCATGAGGACGGCGCACGACGACCCGATCTTCCGGATCTCGTCTGTCACCGCTTCAAATACGGCGGCCGGAGTCAGGCTCCTCTCCATTCCAAGAGCCGCGGCGTTCAGCGTCTGGAGCAGCTGCTCGGTCCGCAGCCTCTCCGTGAGGTCGTGGCAGATCGAGATGTACGATGAGAGCTTCCCTGAGCTGTCGCGAAGCGGCGAGATCCTGTACTCCACGTGGAAGTTCGTGCCCCGCTTCCGCCGGCTCTTGAGCACACCGGTCCACACGCGGCCGGCGGAGACCGTGCGCTGGACCTCTTCCTCGAAGGCCTCCTCCCACGCGTCGGAACTCAGCCTGTCCAGCGTCGTCCCTATGAGCTCTTCCCTCGCGTAGCCGAAGAGGAACTCGGCGGCCTTGTTGACGTAAGTTATCCTGTAGTTGAGGTCGGTCACGATGAGCGCGTCGGAGACCTGCAGCGGGATGGAACCCAGGAACTGCAGCTCCTCGTCAAGCTGCTTGCGCGCCGTGATGTCGGTAAGGAGCGCCGTGAAGAAGGTCTCGTCCCCGGCCTTCCAGGCTCCGATCGACAGTTCCATCGGGAACTCGCTCTTGTCCTTCCTGCGCCCGACGCCCTCGACGCTCGCTCTGACGTAACCCTGGCTGTCCGAAGACGCGGCGCGCATGAGTCCGTCGACGTGAGCCTGGAGGAAACCCTCCGGCACGATCAGCGAGAACGGGTGCCCCACCGCGTCCTCCTGAGAGTAGCCGAACAAGACCTCGGCCGCCCTGTTCCAGGAGAGGATGCGACCGCGGCTGTCGGTGTTTATGAGGGCGGTGCTGACGGTCTCGGCGACCGCGTTGAACCGTCCCTGTTCCTCACGGAGAGCCATCTCAGTCTGCTTCCTGGCGACGGCCGGGGCGATCTCAGCCGCGGCGTGCGCCAGCGTATCGAGGTCGCGGTCGCTGAACTCGTTCTCGTCGGTGTAGCTCTGAACCGCGATAACGCCGAGCGCCCTGCTCTCAGACATCATTGGCGCGCCCAGCCAGACCTCACAGGGCGTGCCAACGACCTCGACGGCCATCGAGTCCACGAGTTTGTCGATGTCCCTCCTGGTCGCCCGGACAGGCGAGCTTTTCCTGAGGGCGTATGCCGCCAGTGTCTTGCCGGCGGGGATGGTGTCGAACTGGTTCTGGTCGTACTCGTCCAGAAAGAGCGGGAGTGAGATCGTGTTCGCGTCTTCGTTGTAGAGCGCCACGAAGAAGTTCTTCGTGTTCATGACCCTCGCGAGTTCCTGCCGGACCTTCCGGAAGAGAAGCCCCAGATCTCTCGTGGAGCAGGCCGCTTCAGCTATCCGCCAGAGCACCTGCGCGGTCTCGGCGGCGAGCTTCTCCTCCGTGAGGTCCTCCATCGTGACGGCGACGCGGACCGCCTGTTCCTCACTACTCGCTATCGCCCTGGCCGAGGCTCTGACGTCGATGGCATCCTTGCCCAGGAGCGTCTTGAACTCGTCCTGAGCGCTTCCCTCGGCCACGGCCCTTTCGATGAGTCCGCACAGCGCGCCCCCGTCCTGACAGAACTCGTCCGCGCGCTGACCGACCGCCGCGGCTTCACTCTTGAACCCCCATTTCTGGAGGAAGGCGGCGTTCGCGTGTGTGACCACGCAGTCAGCGTCGGTCACGATCACGGGGTCGAGGATCGCTGCGACCGTTCCCTCACGGACCCGGAGCGCGTGCTCCGCGCGGGCCCGCTGGATAGCAACGGCAAAGATCTCGGTGAGTCTGACCACAGCGGCCAGGTCGCGGTCGGCGTAGGCCCTGCGCGGGCCCGCGAGGACTATCTGCCCTACGAGGTCGGCGTCGGCTATTGCCGGAGCGGCCAGCCTCCGGTCGTCGGTCGGCTGGACCGGCTCGACCGGCGAGAGCGTGATCTCCTTGAGGTCGCGCGGTGCGACCTCGCCGGACTCGGCGTCTGCGCCGTCCGGGAAATTCCGGTAGAACGCCTCACGCGTGTTGAGCGCCAGGCCCCACGGTGCGGGGAAACCGCCGGACGCATCCGGAGGGAGGGTGATCGCATCGGTGCTTCCCCACGGGGCGTTCTCACGCGCGGCCGCCTCCGGGACCAGGTGAGGTACGGCGACGCCCGATCTCTCGTCGATGACGTGCGCGAAACCCTCTTTGCTCTCCGTCAGCCGGATGGCGTGGCTCAGAAGGAGGCGAGCCATGTCCTGGACGGCGGAGCCGGGGGCGGCGAGCGCGCTCGCCAGCTCGGCGGCGGCATGGCGGACCGCGCGCTCCCACTCCAGCTGCTCCGACGTCTGCCTGTGCTCAGCGGCCAGATCCATGGAACGCAGAGCGTAGCTCAGGTCGTGTGCGATTCGCGTGAGGACCACTTGCTCCTCGGCGGACGTAACGATCGACGCCTTGGCCGTGACGCAGAGGACCCCGAGCGCCTTTTCCTTCGAGCCTATCCGCATGGCAACGGTCGCCTTGCCGTAGCGCTTGGACTGCAGCGGGCAGCCCTGGCACTGCGACGCGGTGTCTGTGATGACCACGGGGTCGAGCTCGTTCATGGCCCTGTGCGCGCAGCTGGGCCACTGTCCCTTCTTCATCTGATCGATCAGCAGCGCGACACCACCCTCGTGGCCCATCTCGGTCGCCATCCTGAACCGACCTCTGCCGTCGGTCAGCGCTATCCAGGCCGAGTCGTACCCGCGCGTCCGAACGAGCCTTCCGCAGATTCCGCGGACGAGCGAATAGGTATCCGTCCCCATCGGCTGCAGGCTCACGACGGCGTCCCCGGACTCGAACAGCGCGTCGAGATGTCTCGTCCGCTCCTCGGACCACTTCAGCCTGCCCAGAACATACGTGAGCAGCACGGCGCCTGTGAAGAGCGCCGCTACGATCGGCAGCCTGCTCGCCAGCTCGGCCGCGCTGACGCCGGACAGGTCGAACGCGAACAGGCCGTGCTTCGTGGAGGGAACTCCCGTGAACACAGGCGCCAGTGCCCAGGGCAGGACGCCCAGAGCCACGAGCAGCGGGATGAATCTACGGGCGAATCCCATCTTTCCACCTGCCTCTTGTCTGAGCGGGCGGTCCCGCGGGAAGCACCCCACCGCCCTCTGCAGAGGGGCGCCGGTCCCGCATTTCGCACGCGCGCTTCCCGTTTCGCGGCCCCTCAGGGCGCGGGAAGTGGTGCAGGCCGGCACGTCTGCAGGGGAGAAACCCGGGCAGACGCCGCCGAAAGGACCTCGCAGGGGCGCATCACGCGCTGCCCGAAGTCCCCACCATGGGCGTCCGCGTGTGTACCATAGCGGATTTCGCCACAGGCCGGGCTTCCGCTTCGACTATACCAGCCGAGTTGACTAGAAGCATATTCCGAGCCGAAAGGGGGGCGCCGGCGGCCCTTTCCGCGCGCGCCGCGCAGGTTCTCCACTGCTCGTTGGGCACGGCTCATTTCGCCTTTGACCGCCGCATAAGCTGTGCTATAGTACGCGCGTGCCAAACGGGCATCCGGCGCTGAGCCGGATTCCTTTTTTGCCGGGGTCGGAGAGCCTCAGGGGCGCCCGGCCAGAATCAGACTGTGGAGGTGGACCTTGAAAGTAAAGACCCAGATGGAAGGTGACGTTGCGGTCGTCCACGTCTCCGGGAAGCTCATGGGAGGACCGGAGAGCGAGAACATGAGGGACGAGGTCAAGACGCTCATCGAGGACGGCGTGAAGAAGTTCGTCATCAATCTCCATGGCGTCCCGTGGATCAACAGCACGGGTCTTGGAGCGTTGATGGCCGTCTACACCAGCGTCCAGAGAAGCGAGGGGGCGCTCGCGCTCTGCCACGTTTCCGACCGCATCCAGAGCCTGTTCATGATCACCAAGCTCCTCACCATCTTCGACACGCACCCGTCGGAGAAAGAGGCAGTGGAGAGCTTCAAGTAGGGTGACTGACTCCGAGGAGCGGAATGCCTGACGCCCCTTCCGGCATGGAAGAGGTCGTTCTTCCGAGCGACCTCGAAGTGCTCGACAACATCGACGAATCGACACTCAAGTACAGTCGTCTGGCGGGCATCGACAACGGCACGGCGGGCATGATCGCCATTGCGGCTATCGAGGCCGTGACGAACGCCGTTCAGCACGGGAACGCCGCGTGCGGCGGCAAGGAAGTGAAGGTCCGATACGAGTGGGAGCCCGGCCTGATCAGGATAACCGTCCACGATGAGGGAGAGGGATTCGACCTCTCGTGTGTGCTTGATCCCACCGACCCTGAGAGGTGCATGGCATCCTCGGGGCGGGGCATCTTCATCATGCGCGAGGTAATGGACTCGGTCGAGTTCGAGATGTCGGAGCATTCCGGAACGACGGTGACGATGGTCAAGTCCGCGTAGCGGGGAGTGCCTGCGGCGCGGCGTGGACGCCCGGCAGACCCCAGGCGCGAGAGCAGTACAAGAACCAAGGGGCCCTCATCCGAGGGCCCCTCGCTATCTGAACACCTATACATGAACCCGTCAGGCGTCCTTCTTCTTGTACTTGTCGATCGCTCCGGAGCGAATGCACCGCGTGCAGACCAGGATCTTCTTCGGAGTGCCGTTCTGGATGATCTTGACCCGCTGGAGATTGGGTAGCCACCTGCGCTTCGTCACGTTGTGGGCGTGGCTGACGTTGTTGCCCACCTGCGGGCGCTTTCCGCAGATTTCACACTTCCTGGACATGTTTTCCCTCCATGATTTCTAAGACAGAACCCGAATTTAGCACGCCGAGCAAGCCGGCGCAAGCCATTTCGGGGCCTCCGTACGGGCCCGGAAGGCCCGCGCGGGCCTCCCGGCCGTCACCTTGACCACCCACCCCCGCTGGTCTAGAATCCGACAGGCACTGCTGAGGGACCAGGGACCGCCCGCGCGACGAACATGGAGGCCGCTACGCCTACTGAAACGACTCTCCACTCAGAGGTACGCTACCTCAAGGGTGTGGGCCCGAGGTCGTCCGACCTTTTCGCCAAGGCCGGCGTGGAGACCATGGAGGACCTTCTCTACTACGTTCCGCGGACTTACACCGACTGGTCCGATGTCTCAACTGTCGAATCACTGAAGAGAGGCGA
The DNA here is from genome assembly GCA_030638405.1 of Candidatus Eiseniibacteriota bacterium. Taxonomy (GTDB): domain Bacteria; phylum Joyebacterota; class Joyebacteria; order Joyebacterales; family Joyebacteraceae; genus JALGZG01. The sequence goes on from DAOWER010000235.1 coordinate 10,522, forward strand.
CCGCGCCACGGTCGTCGTGCGCGTGGTCTCGTGCGACATCCTGCGGCACTGGCGGAAGCAGATCTTCGTCGCGGCCATCGAGGACGATACGGGCGCCGTCTTCGCCCGCTGGTTCGGCCAACCCTATCTCAAGACCGTGCTCACGGCCGGCGTCAAGGTCGTGCTGAGCGGAGAGGTGAGGTTCGATAGATTCGCCAAGAGGATCGAGTTCATCAACCCGGCGTTCGAAGTGATGGGCGAGGGGGAGGCGGCGGAGCTCGTGCACGCCGGGCGTATCGTGCCCGAGTACTCCCAGATAGGGACGCTGTCCGGAAGGCGCATCCGCGGGCTCGTGAAGACCGCGCTCGACAGGTTCCTTGACCAGCTCGTCGACCCCCTGCCCGAGAATGTGCTGAGAGCGCGGGATCTGCCGGGCCTCGTGGAATCGGTCGCCGAGGTGCACTTCCCTCCTTCGCTCGAACGCGCGGCTCGGGCCCGGTCGCGGCTCGCATACGAGGAGTTCTTCCTGTTCCAGGTTCTGATCGCCCTCAAGAAGCGGCAGCTGGCGGGGAGCGCCGACGCGGTCCGGATCGCGTGGCGCGACGACGAGCACGTGAGGTTCATGGATTCGCTTTCCTTCAAGCTCACGGGCGCGCAGAAACGCGTCATCAGTGAAATCGCCGGTGACCTCGGGCGAGACGAGCCGATGAACAGGCTGCTTCAGGGCGACGTCGGTTCCGGCAAGACCGCCGTGGCCGCGGCGGCCATGCATCAGGCCGTCTCCGCCGGCCATCAGGCGGCCATCATGGCGCCCACGGAGATCCTCGCGGAGCAGCACTTCGAGAACCTGACGGAGCTCCTGGCGCCTCTCGGCGACCGTGTCGTGCTCCTGCGCGGCGGGATGAGGGTGGGGGAGCGTGACGAAGCGCTGGGGCTCATCGAGAGCGGGGAGGCCCAGGTCGTAGTGGGCACGCACGCTCTCATTCAAGAGGGAACGAACTTCTCCGACCTTGCCCTCGCTGTCGTCGACGAGCAGCACAGATTCGGCGTGGTCCAACGGGCCGCACTTCGCGACAAGGGGAACGCGCCGCACGTCCTCGTCATGACCGCAACGCCGATCCCGAGGACTCTGGCTCTGACGGTCTACGGTGATCTCGACGTGGCGGTCCTGGACGAGATGCCGCCCGGCAGGGAGAAGGTCGTGACCGCCGTCAGGGACGAGGCCGCCAGGAGGAAGGTCTACGATTTTCTGAAGAGCGAGGTGGCGTCCGCCCGGCAGGTCTTCATCGTGTACCCGCTCGTCGAGGAGTCGGAGAAGATGGAGCTGGCGGCCGCGACGAAGATGTATGAGAGGCTCAAGGAGCGGACGTTCAGCGACGCCACTGTCGGCCTCGTCCACGGGCGCATGAAGCCCGAGGAGAAGGACGCCGTCATGGAGGGTTTCAAGGCGGGGAACACGGACATCCTCGTATCCACGACGGTCGTCGAGGTGGGCGTTGACGTGCCCAACGCGACCGTGATGGTCATCGAACACGCGGAGCGGTTCGGACTCGCGCAGCTCCACCAGCTGAGGGGCCGGGTGGGCAGGGGAGACCACCAGTCCTACTGTATCCTGATGGTGGGACGCGGGGCGTCCGACGAGGCGCGCGAACGCATCCAAGTGCTGGCGGATACGAACGACGGGTTCGTCATCGCCGAGAAGGACCTGGAGATGCGAGGTCCCGGCGAGTTCCTCGGCGTGAGGCAGCATGGTCTGCCGAAGTTCTCGGTCGCGGACCTGAGGTCTGACTCGCGCCTGCTCGTGCAGGCGAGGGACGACGCCTTTGCTTACGTTGCGGGCGATCCGGACATGAGCACGCCGGAAGGCAGGCTCGTGCTCGATGCGACGAAGAGGCGATTCAAAGGACGCGGGGCGTTCATGGATGTGGGATAGGAGGCAGGATGACCAGGGAAGAAGCGGTAGTCGTCATCAAGGAGAACTGCGGAAACAAGAACCTAGTGAAGCACATGCTTGCCACGGAGGCCGTGATGGTCGGTCTTGCCACGAGGCTCGGTGAGGACACGCAGTCGTGGGCGCTGGCGGGGCTTCTTCACGACCTGGATTACGAAGAGACCGTCGACGACCCCGACCGGCACGGTCTGGTCTCGGCCGAGAAGCTGGGCGAGCTGGGTATCTCCGAGGAGATAATCCACGCGGTCAAGGCCCACAACGAGCACGTGACGCGGGACAGCAGCATGGACAAGGCGCTCTACGCCAGCGACCCGGTCACGGGGCTCATCGTAGCGGCGGCGCTCATGCATCCCGACAAGAAGCTCGCCGGGATCGATGTCGACTTCGTCATGCGCAGGTTCAAGGAGAAGCGGTTCGCCGCCGGCGCCAGCAGGGAACAGATGGCCGCCTGCTCGGAACTGGGTCTGTCTCTTGAGGAGTTCATCGGGGTGGCGCTGGCGTCGATGCAGGGCATCAGCGGGGAACTGGGACTCTAGTCCGAGTCCTGGAGTGGAGTCGGGCCCTCCTGCCCGTCCGCCCGACCGAACATAAGAAACGCCCCGCTGTTCGAGGCGGGGCGTTGTCGTGTTCGCTGTGTCGGGACCGCGCCTAGTAGAGCACGCTTTCGGGGTTGGCCCTCTTCCCTGCTTTCCTCACCTCGAAGTGGACGTGCGGGCCCGTTGACACGCCCGTCGACCCCACCTTGGCCACGCGCTCGCCCTTCTTGACCGTCTGGCCGCGGTCGACGAGGATCGTCGAGCAATGCCCGTAGAGCGTCTCGTAACCGTTCGGGTGTTCGATGATGACGGTCTTCCCGTAGCCGCCCTTCCAGCCGACGAAGGTCACTCGCCCCTGAAGCGCTGCGCGAATCGATGTGCCGTGCGCCGCGGCGATGTCGAGACCGGTGTGCATCATGCGGCGACGGTAGACCGGGTGCAGGCGTATGCCGTAGCGGCTTGAGATCCTCCCGTGCACCGGCCACGCGAATCGGAACATCAGGGAGAGAGCGCCCGAGCCCGGGATGAAAAGCTTGTCACCGATCCGCAGGCTGCCGACGTCGACGCCGGGGTTGGCGTTGACCAGGTCTGTCAGTTCGACCTCGTACTTCTTGCAGATCCCGCTGACGGTGTCGCCCTTCTTGAGGTTCACGTAGGTCCCGTCAGTGTCAGGGACCTCGAGGATCTGGCCGGGACGCAGGTAGCGCGCGCTCGGCAGGTCGTTCATCGCGACGATCGTCTCCATGCGGACTTCGTACTTCCTGGCGATGTTCCACAGGCATTCGCCGGGAGCGACCGAGTGGCGGGTTATGGTGGGCGCGCCGCGCTTGGCCTTGCCGTTACCGCCCATTGGAGCGCTTTTGGAGATGGGGTACAGGAACTCCAGCGAGCGGTCCCAGCTTCGCTCACGGGAGTAGAGGAGCGGAAGCCGGACCTCGCACTTGCGTTTGGGCACGCGCGCATAGCTGACGCTGTTCGCGCTGGCCAGGAGGTCCATATCGATGCCGTACTCCATCGCGATCGACTCGATGTCCTGCCCCGGCTCCGCTATGTAGTCGTAGCTCGTGGTGCCCTCCGGGACCGGAGTCACCACACCTATGACGTCGAAGCTGGATTTGAGATAGTCGCTGCTCGTCTTGCCGAGCACGCGACCCCAGGGCGAGAGCTGCGTGAACATCGGAGCGCGGGCATTCAGCTCCACGTTGCTCGACACAGCGACGTGGCTGACCGCCAGCCCGGAAGCTACGATGAGCGTGATTACGACCGCGGAGATCCATGCATAGAAACGCACGGTTCGCGGCAGGCGACCGAAATGGCCCGATAGCATGCTGGCCAGTGTGGCTTCTGTCTGTGCGTGGCTACTCATAAGATGACTCGGGAATATACGGCTATTGAGGTGCGGTGTCAAGTCGCAACGCCTCACCGGAACTAAGGAACTAAGTGCAAGCATCGGGCCGGACGTGTTCTCCAAAGTGCAGGTACGGCTCTTTATAGGAGCTTGAACGTGAACCCCAACGAGAGCGTCTCCTTGAGCCTCACGTCCGCGTCTATTTCCTTGTCGTACAGCACCTGAACGTAGAGGTTGACGACAATGTGGTTCGTGATCCCCGCGGAGAACGTGTTCTCCCAGTTGATATCCATCGATTTCCAGTCGTCAGCGCCGGTCGAGCCCTCGAGCGCGTCCGCCTCGGAGTAGTAGAGCGCCTTGTAGACGGTCAGGTCGCTCGTCAGCGTGATGGCGCCGTCCGCGAGCGGCGTTCTGAACTCACTGACGAACTCCGCGCCCGCGTCGTTGGTGGAGATGGTCTCCCGCTCGGTCTCGCCATCTGGCAGCGCGTCGCGGTCGAGGCGCTGGCGGAGAGCCCCACCCAGCCGCGTTGTCCACTCGCGGTTCTCCTCCTTGATGAAGACGCGCGCGACGCCGGCGCTCTCCGTGAACGTGGTTGGGTTCAGGGTGCGCGTCTTCGCCGGGTCGCTCGTGTCGAGGAAGCGTGACTCGACACGACCGGACACGAACGGGTCGACGGGCCAGCCGTGACTGAAGCGGAAAACGCTCCTGAAGTCGATGAGGTCGGTACTGGTGGACGGCCTGTCCCACTGCTTCGAGTCCTCGTCCTGTTTGTGCGACTGGCCGAAGGAGAGCTTGAGCGTGTTCTTGTTATTGACAAGGTCGGTCAGCTGGTTCTCGGCGAGCGTGTTCGAGTTGAACACCCACGAGAGAGCGCTGGTCTCGTCGCCGTCCCAGTTGTCGGTGTAGGCATTCTGCGTGAGGGTCAGGTTGATGTCGGAAGACACCTGCCACCCGTCCGGAGCAACCGCTTCATCTGTCTCGCCCGCCGGAGCGGCCTCGTCAGCCGGGGCGGGGGAGGCGCTCAGGAGCATTGCTGAGGCCGCTATCATGACAAACCAGAGTTTCATGTGCGTTCTCCTTGTGTGTTCGCTCACTGTGCTTGCTTCGTGTGTTCTCCCTGTGTGTGTCCACCGGGGTCCCAGATTGGCAGACGCACCGCCCGCGTCCATCGGCGGTGCGGCGCGTCTGCCATCGTGCGAAGCATCGGTGCCTGCTATGTCTTGTCCAGGTGCACGTCCAACTGCGGGAACGGGATCTCGACACCCGCCTTGGGCAGTCCCTCGAGCACGGACTTCGCGATGTCGCCCTTCACCGCCATGTAGTTCTCCGTGTTCGTCCACGGCCTGAGCGCCAGGTTGACGGACGAGTCGGCCAGCTCCGTGAGGACGACCGCCGGCTCGGGGTCGTCCAGCACGAACGGGTGCGCCTTCATGATGTCCATCGCGACCTGGACCGCCTTGTCCACGCTGCTCCCGTAGCCGATGCCGACGGCGACGTCGGCGCGCCTCGTGGGCATGCGCGTGGCGTTCTCGATCGAGGCGCCCCACACCTGCGAGTTCGGGATGGTAACGAACACGTTGTCGGGCGTCAGGAGTTCCGTTGCCATGATGCCGACCGCCTTGACCTTGCCGGTCTTCCCGTTGATCGTGACGACCTCGCCGATGTCGATCGGTCTGAGGGCGGCGATCCACGTCCCGGACGCGATGTTGTTGACCGTGTCGGACATCCCGAAGCCCAGAATGAGGCCTACCATGGCGGAGAGGCTCACAAGTATGGAGCCGATCGTCACGCCGAGCGAGGTCAGCACCAGGAGGATGACGAGAACATAGAGCAGCGCGCTCAGAAACCGGGCCAGGAACTCAATCAGGACGTCTGAGAGATTGGTTCTGCGCATCGACAGCTTGAAGAACTTCAGGATGATCTTGGAGACGATGAGCCCGACGACCAGCGCGACCACGGCGGTCAGAAGCTGTACCACTGTGATGCTCGTATACGGAAGGGTTGCCTCCAGATCCATGACTGCCTCCTCGTTCCTCGAGGGACCGGTTGTGAGGGACGACGCGCTCCCGCCGCGCGTCGGCGCCTCTGTCTTCCTCTGTCTGTGGAATGCCAGATGAAGTAGCACACCGCCGTGCCGGCTGTCAAGCCGGTTCCGCCGGGCCTCCGAGGTCGGGCCGTCCTGCGGCGCTCCGCGCGAGGCCGGGGGAGCGGCGGCCTGCACGAATCGGGGCCGCGACTGCCCTGAACCGCGCCAATTGACCTTGACACCCGCCCACGCTGGCAATAACATGACGGCGACTGAGGCCGTTCTGTGGGCTTTCTGCGCCTCACCCGGCGACACAGCCCTTCGGGCTGACAACTCAGGGTGTTCGAGTATGCTCGCCATCGGGGTCATCACTGCGGGTGGTGTTCCGTGGGTGCTGGCAACGCCCCTCCCTTGGGTCGTGGCGGCGCTCCTGGCGGGCATCGCGCTCGGCTGGCTGTCCGGCAGGGCCCAACGGCTACTGGCCGCGCAGAAGCGCAGCGAGATCACCAAGAGCAAACACCAGCTTCAGGCCATATTCGACGGCATCACCGACGGGCTCATAATAGTAGACAGCGACTTCACGGTCATGGCCGTCAACAAGGCCGAGGCCGCCTTCCTCGGCAGCACGCCGAAGGAACTGGTGGGGAAGCCGTGCTACGAGATCTACTGCAGGGGCGATACGGCCTGCGAGACCTGTCCCGCTCACGAGACCTTCGCGACCGGCAAACCCGTTCTCGTCTCCAAGATCGAGCACCGGTCCGGATATCATCGCACGGGTGTCGACGTCTACACGTTTCCGGTCAGGGACGAGAGCGGGAAGACCGTCCAGGCCATCCAGTACATCAAAGACGTCACCGACCGCATCAAGCTCCAAAGCCAGCTTCGCGAGGTGGAACAGATGACCGGCATCGGTCACATGGCGGCCAACGTCGCGCACGAGATCCGTAACCCGCTGATCGCGGTGGGCGGGTTCGCGAGGCAGCTGCACGAGGGGCTGGACACCGACGACCCGCGCAGGGAGTTCACCGGCATCATTCTAGAGGAGGTCACAAGACTCGAGCAGATCCTGCGCGAGCAGCTGACGCTCGAGAGGCATCTCCAGCCGGTGCTCGCCCCTGTCGACGTGAATCAGATACTCAAGGACGTCTGGAAGCTGCTCTCACACGGGATGCTCTCGTCGCGGGTGCGGCTGATCGGCAACCTCGCGGACGGATTGCCGGTTACGATGGGGGATACCAATCAGCTCAA
>DAOWER010000023.1 GCA_030638405.1 Candidatus Eiseniibacteriota bacterium
GACCATCATTCTTGAGGAGAACCACAGCTCCCCCGTCGTCAACCTGCGGTTCTACGTGAAGGCCGGCAGCATCTACGAGGGCGAGTATCTGGGCTGCGGCATCTCCCACTTCCTGGAGCACCTGGTCGCGAACGGGGCGACCGAGAACAGAACGGCAGAGGAATACGAACTCGAGATCGAGAACATCGGTGGCGGCTCGAACGCCTACACAACGAAGGACCACACGTGCTACTTCATAGAGACCTCGAGCGAGCATTTCGACAAGGCGCTCGATCTTCTCGCTGACAAGGCGATGAACATCGACATCACCCAGGAAGTGGTCGACACCCAGAAGGGCATCATCGTCCGCGAGATCAACATGGGCTACGACGAGCCGGGAAGGCGCATCTACAACATGTTCGGCGAGGTGATGTTCCGCGAGCAGCCCCACAAGTACCCGGTCATCGGCTACGTCGAGAACTTCGAGAGGCTGACCCGCGAGGACGCCATCAAGTACCACGCCAATTTCTACGTCCCGAACAACATCGTCTTCGTTGCCGCCGGCGACTTCGACACGGCGGAGGCCTACGAGAAGATCCGCGAGGCGTTCCAGGACTTCGAGCGCAGGCCCGTCGAGTTCCCTCCCATCCACAGCGAGGCCACGCAGATGGGTCGCCGAGAGCTCAGGGAAGAGCGTGACCTCGAGATGGCCTATGTCAGGGTGGGCTTTCACACGGTGCCGCTGACGAGCCCCGACATGTACCCGCTCGACATCCTGTCGCATGTTCTCTCAGAGGGCAGGAGCTCCAGGCTCCATCAGAGACTGGTCGACGAGCTGGGCCTCGCGTACAGCGTCTCCACCTACTCTCACACGCCGTCATACGACGCCGGCACGTTCGGCATCGTCATGACGCTGGACCCGGCCAACATCGAGGCCGCCATAGAGGTGGCGCTGGACGAGATCTACACCCTGAAGACCAGGAGAATCTCGGACGAAGAACTGAGGAAGGCGAAGAAGATCAAGACGGCCGAGTTCTACTACGAACAGCAGGAACTCGAGGGACGGGCCGGCAGCCTGGGCACGTCCGAACTCGGCACCGGGAACCCCGAGTTCTGGGGCAGGATCTATGCGGAACGCATCCAGGAGACCACGGCGGAGGAGATCCGGGACGCCGTCAGCCGCTACTTCGTCGACGACAACATCGGCATAGCGATCCTCGAGCCCAGGAGAGACGAGGAGTCGGTGGACGTGCGTTCGCTCGACGATGCGCCAGAGGTCGGACGCGTCGAGAAGCATGTGATGGACAACGGGCTCACGGTGCTCATCAAGGAGAACCACACCAACCCGGTCGTCTCCGTCGGCAGTTTCACGCTGGCCGGCGCGCGGATGGACCCCTCGGACGGCAACGGCCTGGCGAACTTCGTCGCCAACATGATGCCCCGCGGCACGAGGAAGAGAAGCGGCGGGAGGATCTCCGAGACGCTCGACTCGATGGGCGCGTCCTACAGCTGCTCCGCGAATCACACTCGCATCCAGTCTGCGATGACGCTCCTGGCCGAGGACCTCGACGACGGCCTCGACGTCTTCGCGGACATCCTCATGAACCCGAAGTTCGATGCCGAAGAGATGGAGAAGGAGCGCGACCTCATTCAGGCGAACCTCGCGGCGCGCGGTGACAACTGGAACACGGACGCGATGGATAAGATGCTGATCGAGCTCTTCGAGCAGCACCCCTACGGCAGGTGCCCGGTCGGCACGACGGAGACGGTCGCGGCGTTCACGCGCGACGACCTCGTTGCGCACCACGGCGCCTACGTCACCCCCAACAACACCGTGCTCACCGTTTTCGGGGACGTCGACGGCGGCGCGGCCCTGGCGACGGTCGAACGGGTCTTCCGCGGCTGGAAATCCGGCGACGACGTGACGCCGCGCGTCGTATCGGAGCCCGCCCGGACGGAGCCCGGGACGATGACGAGCTACCACAATCGCGCCCAGACCGTCATCTTCCGCGGCTACCACGGCATGCCCTACTCCTCGAGTGACGGCTACGCCATGGACGTCCTGGACGCGGTCATCTCCGGCATCTACTACCCGGGCGGCTGGCTCCACACGGACCTTCGTGGCAATCAGCTGGTCTACGTGGTTCACGCCTACAACTTCACGGGGCTGGACGCCGGCTACTTCGGCATCTACGCGGCGACCTACGACGAGGCGCTCGAACAGGCCATGGAGATAATCGACAATCACATGGAGCGCATCGCGACAGAGCCCGTGGCCGACGACGAACTCGAGAAGGCGAAGCAGCTCTGCGTGATCATGCGGCAGACGTCACGGCAGACGAACTCGTCGCAGGCGAACGACGCGGGCATAGCGGAACTCTACGGGCTCGGCTACGATCACACGGAGGACTACGCGCGGAAGATCAAGGCGGTCACCGGAGACCAGGTGCTTGCCGTCGCGCAGAAGTACCTGAAGAACCCGGTGACCATTCTGCGCCGGCCGGAGCCTTCTGAGGAGATGAGCGAGGCCGGATAGGAGAACATCGGACGCAGGGCAGCCGAGCGCCGCCACGAGGCACGAAGAACAGAGCGCCCGGGGGCATTGCCCTCGGGCGCTTCTTCTCCTCCTCGGGCCCGGCCGCGCCGGGCTACTTCCTGTCCATGTTCCAGATCCGCCACCACCTCTCACACCGCCGCCACACCACAACGACCAGCCGGATAGACAGATGCCCGAGCAGCGCGCCGAGGACCGCTCCACCGAGAGCGTCGAGCGGGTAGTGCACCCCGACGTACACCCTCGAATACGCAACCGCGGCAGCGATGATGTAGAAGAGAGGCGCGAACCGGCCCAGCCGCCATGAGACGACCGTCGCCATGGCGAAGGAGTTGGCGGCGTGAGCCGAGGGGAAGGACCACGCGGACGACCGTCCGACAAGCAGGCGGCACTGCGTCGGGGACAGGGCATTGCAGGGGCGCACTCTCTCCACCAGCGGCTTGATGACGCTGCAGGAGATCTGGTCGGTCAGCGCGATGGCTATCACGAGCGCCACGGCGGCCATCCTGCCGCGTCGCCCGCCCCAGATGATCAGGGCGAGCCACAGCCCGATGAGCACCGGATACCAGTTTTCTTGGTGCGTGATGAACGGCATCACGGAGTCGAGGACGGGGTGTGTGAGCTTCGAGTTCAGAAAGACGAACAGCGCCGTGTCGATGGCGACAAGCTGATTGATCATCTGGCAGTTTCCTCTTGCCCGCCGTCCCCCGCAGGTGGCGGCGGAGCGTTCTTGGATCGCGCGTCGGACGCCTCGAGCGCATCCCAGTTCATCCTGTAGACGACCATCTCCTTGCCACCGCAGATGACGTTCTCGTCGAGCACGACTCGATGAATGGGCTCAACGAGCTCTTCCCTTCTGACGATGTCCGGGTACCAGTCGGGGAACAGGACGGCGTATTCCGGGCGCCTCGAGCGCAGGAACCTGAACGCGGCGGTCTCGAGCCGCTCGCCGCGACGACGGTGGTCGAGGACCTCGGGCGAAATGAGCCCCACCGTGTCCAGCACCTTCCTCTGCGAGAAGTACGTGATGGCGCCGACGTCGTTGAGCGCGAGCACGGCGTCAGCGGGGAGGTTCCTGTCTATCCACTTGCCGATGGAGACCTGCATCTCCTCGATGTTCGATACTTCCTTCCCGTAGACCTGGCCGCGGTACCAGATGTTCCTGAACTGCGACGCGAGGGCAAGCAGCATGAACAGCCCGATGAGGCTCCGCTCGAGCACCATCCTGGCGGGGCGCCCCAGGAACTTGGCCTTGGCGAACACGCGCGCGCCGTAGCCCGCTGCCCCGTAGAGTCCGACTATTCCGACGACGAGCATCAGCGGGGCGACAGGGGCGATATACCTCCCCTCCTGGTAGCTCGCCTGCCCGAACGGCACGACTATGCCTATCGCCAGCGGGAAGAGAACCACGACGAGCGGGATGATGAACGACCGGTACCGGCTGTTCTCGCCGTAGGGCACGAGGAAGATGAGGCGCAGGAACCCAACACCTGCGAACATGAACAGAACGGGGTTGTTGTTGAGACCCTCGTGCAGGAAGGACATGAAGTAGTCGAAGGGGTTTGTTGTGAACGAACGGATGAGCTCGACGTTGCTTCCGGTCGCCATCGCCGCTATCAGGCCCTTGTTCCAGAGCAGAGCCTTGGCGTAGGCCGTGTTCGGCAGGAAGCCGATCCCAAACTTCCTGCTGAAGAGGAGGAAGGGCGCTATCACGATGAAGAAGACGCAGATGTGGATCAGAACGGGTACGATCCAGTCTCTCGCGGCCACCTCTCTCCATCTGATCAGAGTGGCGGCGAGCGCCCGGTCGAGCATGGCCGCCACGAAGAAGACCGTGCACTCCGGACGCGCCAGTGCCGCGAGACCAAAGAGAAGCGTAGAGAAGTACTGCCTGCGGTCGCCGGCCTGGCTGTACAGAACGTGAGCCACGACGCCCGCGAGAGAGAGCATGACCGCGAGCGTCACCTCCATCCCCGACAGGCTGGCCCAGACGAGCCTCGGAAGCGCGCCCGCCATGATCGCGGCGAACATGGCCTCCCGGGGATCGTTGGATATCGCCCGGACGAGTGTGTAGATGAAGAAGACGGTCAGGCCGAGGAACAGCACGCCGATGAACTTGCTTGTGAGCACGGGGTCCCCGGTTACCAGATACCCCGCGGCCGTCAGGAGCGTCCAGAGAGGCGCCGTGGAACCGGAGACCGGAACCCCGGGATTGTAGGAGAACCCGTTGCCCAGGGCGAGATTCCTGGCGAACTGCGCGTGGATCCAGCTGTCGTC